>NZ_DATJYB010000094.1:0-25622 GCF_035499775.1 Mycobacterium sp.
GGGCTTCGGCAGGCCAATCGACGACCCGGAGCTGCAACAGATGGCGACGACGGGGACGGCGGTTTTCGCCGAGGCCGTCCGGTTGATGGCCGACGCGCTGGGCGTCGAGCTCGACGAGGTGCGCTGCGATGCCGAGTTTGCCCAAACCACGGCCGATCTCGACCTCGGGTCCTGGACGATAGCCGCCGGCTGTGTCGCGGGCGTCTACATCAGCTGGCAGGGCGTCGTCGGTGGCAAGACCCTGATCGATCTCAACGTCCGGTGGCGCAAGGGCCAGACCCTCGAGCCGGACTGGAAGATCGACCAGGACGGCTGGGTCATCCAGATCGACGGGCAGCCGACCGTGACGACCAGGGTCGGCTTCCTGCCGCCGCCGTATTTCCAGGCCGAGACCATCGCCGACTTCATGGATCTGGGGCACATCATGACGGCCGTGCCCCCGATCAACGCGATCCCCGCCGTCGTCGCCGCAGCGCCGGGCATCGTCACGTACGCCGACCTGCCGCTCACGCTGCCCCGCGGCGTGGTGCCGACGACCTGATCCACCCGGCCAAGGGCCGGTTGGTGTGTCAGCATGGAGCCATGCGTGCACACCGCGTCACCCATGTCCTTGCCGTCATGGCCGCGCTGGCGTGGGCAGCGCTGATCGGACCGATCGACATCCCCGCCGCCCACGCCGATCCGTGCCCCAACGTCGAGGTGGTGTTCGCTCGCGGCACCAACACGCCCGCCGGGACGGTCGGACCGATCGGCCAGTCCTTCATCGATTCACTCAAATCGCAGATCGGCGGGCGGTCGCTGGGGGTCTACCAGGTCAACTATCCGGCGACCTTGTCGGCGATGGCCGACAGCGCGAACGCCGGCGCCAACGACGTGAGCGCTCACGTCCAGGACATGATTGGACGCTGTCCCAGCACCCGACTCGTGCTGAGCGGGCTTTCTCAAGGCGCGGGCGTCATGGATTTCGCTACCAACAACCTGCCGCCGACCGATCACGTCGCCGCGGTCGCCCTGTTCGGCAATCCGCAGAGCGCGCTGGCCGGTACCTTGACGGGCGTTGCTTTCCCGCCGGTCGGGCCGGCTTATATCGGGAAGACCATCGACCAGTGCGCTCCAGACGATCCGGCGTGCTCAGGCGGCCTCAACCCGTCGGCGCACGGTTCGTATGCCGCGAACGGTATGACAGCCGAAGCCGCAACGTATGTCGCGAGCCGGTTGTAGCACCTGACGGTGGCATGAACCGATGAGCGCACACCACATCACTCGCGTCCTGGTCGTCCTGAGCGTCCCGGTGGTGCTGGGCGGTGCTCAGCCCGACGTTCCCTCCGCCCATGCCGGCACCTGCCCCGACGTGCAGGTGGTGTTCGCCCGAGGGACTGGCGAGGATGGTCTGGGCGAGGTGGGCCAGACATTCGTCGACGCGCTCAAGTCGCGGGTTGCCGGGCGGTCCATCGAGGTGTACCCGGTCAACTATCCTGCGAGCGCGGGTTTTCCGGTGAGTTCCAAACAGGGTGCAGACGATACGAGCGCCCACGTCCAAAGCATGGTCGCCGGCTGCCCCGACACCCGAATGGTGCTTGGCGGATATTCGCAAGGCGCCGGTGTCATCGACTGGGCTTCGACGCTGATGCCGAAGCAGGTCGCCGATCATGTTGCCGCAGTTGCCCTGTTCGGCAATCCATCGAGCATCATCGCGACCGCCTTGTCCGGTGGCTACCCGCCGATCAGCCCGCTCTACAGCGCAAAGACCATCGACCTTTGCGCTCCAGGCGATCCAACGTGCTCCATCGGCTTGAATGCGCTGGCACACGGTACGTATGTCGAGTCCGGGATGACGACTCAAGCCGCAACGTTTGTCGCGAGTCGGCTGCAGCGTTAGCCCTGCGCAGCCGCTTTTCCCGAGACCGCCTTGCGCCGAACAGCTTTGGGGTAGGTTGCGCCGAACTGCGGCACCTCCAGCGGACCTTGGTGCCGAGCGGCCTCGATGGCGTTGCGCAGCGGACGGGCCAGCCCTGCAAACGACCCCATGTCGAACAGCAGCGGCGTCAACAACCGGTTGTGGACGAAGCCGAATGAGCTGTCGGTCGCGGGGTCGGCCCAACCCAGTGTGCCACCCAGACCGACGTGGCCAAATCCGTTGAGTAAACCTGGAACTGGCGATTCGTGGTAGCCGAGATGGAACGGCATCGGCACCACCACGTTGGCGTCGGGCCACATCCGTCGCGGCTCGCCGGTGAGGCCGCGCGTCAACTCCTCCGACAGGTACTTCTTGCCGTCGATCCGGCCGCCGTTGGCCAGTACGCCGTACATTTTGGCGACGCCGCGGCCGGTCACTACGCCATTGGCCCCGGGGACCTCCCCGTCCAGGAACGGGGTGTCCCCTTTGACCAGCGATATGACGCCGGGGAAGTACATCGCGCCAAGCGCACCCGAGAAGGGCAGACCGGCCACCCTGGGCGCGAGGAAGTTGAACACGGGGGCGCGCCACCTGCCCTGCGGCATCAGAATCTGCGCCACCTTGGTGGGCGAGCCTTCCGGCGGGCGGCCCAGGTGAATGCCGTCGGTGTTGAGCGGGCGCGCGACTTCCTGACGGATCAGCTCGCGCATCCCCTTACCGGTGATCGCGCGGGCCAGACCGGACAGCAGCCACCCGTAGGTCAGCGCGTGATACGCCTGCACACCGCGGGTGTGATCGGGCGCCGCGGCGGCCAAGCGCTCCTCCATGAGGAGGTGGTCCATCAATTCCGTCTTGGTGACGCCCTTGAGATGCGAGAGGCCGGATCGATGCCGCATGACCTCGCGAACCGTGATGTCGGCCTTTCCGTTGGCCGCGAACTCGGGCCAGTATTCGGCGATGGGCGCGTCGTAGGACAGCAGGCCGCGATCGGCCAGTCGGTGGATCACCGTTGACGCGATGCCCTTGGTCGCCGAGAACACCATTGCTCCGGTGTCGGCGGTCCAGGGCTCCGTGCCGGCCCGGTCCGACCATCCCGTCCAGACGTCGACGACGGGCCGGCCTTCGATGTAGACGCTGAGCGATCCCCCGCCGAACCGGCGTCCGGGGAACAGCTGCCCGAAGATCTTGACGACATTCGCGAAATGCGGGTCGGCGGCACCGGACATACCCGGCGGCAGACCGTCGTCGGTGACGAGAAGAACTCCCGGCGTCACTATGCGGCGTCTCCGAGTCGGGGTCCCCGTTGCCGTGCCATCACGGCAATGAAGCTATCAGTGCGGCGAAGCCCTGAAGCAAGCGATGGTTTTACCTCCGTCGACTGCCGGGTATCCGCTGAAGGTGAGCTTCCACACAGACGAACCGAGGGAGCACAGCTCATGACCGCAATTAACAAGCTGAACAACAAAGCCCAATATTGGGGCGGCAAGGCCAGAGAGACCGTGGGCAGGGTCACCGGAAACCGGCGTACCCAGTACGAAGGCCAGCGGGATCAGGTGAGCGCTCATCTGAAAGACGCCGGCGAGAAGGTGAAGGACGCCTTCCGGACGTTGCTGCCGAACCGGCGCCGTGTTCAAGATCGGCCGCTGCGGGGTAACCAACCTAGGTATCAAACGCGTAGCTACAGAAGCAGGAGAATTCCATGAGCACCGAAGACAAGGTCAAGAACAAGATCGAGGACCTGGGCGGCCGGGCCAAGGAAGCCGTCGGCAAGGCCACCGGCGACAAGGACACCAAGAACGAGGGCAGGGCCGATCAGGCGAAGTCCTCTCTGAAGGACGCCGGCGAGAAAGTCAAGGACGCCTTCAAGAAGTAAACCCTGCAAGAAGAACTCATCGTCCAACCAGCAGGTTTGTCGGCGACACCGGCAAGCCTGCTGGTTTGCGTTAGGGCCCGACTCGCGCCCTCGGATTGAGACGTGCGCCTTTCGGGAAATCCATACCGCAATCAGCTCCGAATAGCAGATAGATACGCTGATCGATAGGAAACGGTTGGATAGCGATGAACGTCACGAAATTGCTGAATATCAGGTGGGTGCGCCGAGTTGCGGTGGCTGTGGGGGTGGCAGCGGCTGGGTCCGCTACCGCACTGGTCAGCGTGCCGGCACCGGCGGCATCTGCCGATCCATGTCCCGACGTGGAGGTGGTCTTCGCCCGCGGCTCCGGCGAGGCGCCGGGGCTCGGCGGCGTCGGAGGCCCGTTTGTCGACGCGCTACGCTCGCAGATCGGCGGAAGATCGCTCGGGGTGTATCCGGTCAATTACCAGGCCAGCACCGACTTCTCCAACGCCGATTTCCCGTTGACGGTCATCGACGGCATTCGTGACGCCGGTAATCACATCGAGTCGATGGCGGCGAACTGCCCGAAGACCCGCGAGGTGCTGGGCGGATACTCCCAGGGCGCGGCCGTGGCCGGGTTCGTCACTTCGCCCGCGGTGCCGGCCGGGGTGCCCGCTTCAGCCGTACCGCCCCCGATGCCGCCGGAGATCGCGAGTCACGTTGCCGCGGTGACGCTGTTCGGAACACCGTCCGGTGAGTTCCTGCAGAAGTATGGTGCGCCGTTGATCACCATCGGCCCGCTGTATCAGCCCAAGACGCTCGAGTTGTGCGCCGAAGGCGACGGGATCTGCAGCCCGGGCGGGGGCGGCCCCAACCTCCAGCACACGCTGTACGCGGCGAATGGCATGACGGGCCAGGCCGCGACGTTCGCCGCCAGTCACCTATAGGGGCCGAGCGGACGTAAAAGCACCCCAAAACCCACCGGTTTTGCGGCTTTTGCTAGGGATCGTTGAAGCTCCCCATAACATCGCTTCATGCATGTTCTGGTGACCGGCGGTACGGGATTTGTCGGCGGCTGGACCGCCAAGGCCATCGCTGACGCGGGTCATTCGGTCCGCTTCCTGGTCCGAACTCCGGCGAAGCTGCAGACGTCCGTCGCCAAGCTGGGTGTCGACGTCTCCGAATTCGTCCAAGGCGACATCAAGGACCGCGACTCGGTGCGCGAGGCGCTACAAGGGTGCGACGCCGTCGTGCACAGTGCCGCCCTGGTGGCAACCGACCCGCGCCAGACGCCGCAGATGCTCAGCACCAACATGGAAGGCGCCCGCAACGTCCTCGGCCAAGCCGTCCAACTCGGGCTCGACCCGATCGTGCACGTATCGAGCTTCACGGCGCTCTTTCACCCCGAACTGGAGACGCTGACGGCGGACCTGCCGGTTGTCGGCGGCACGGACGGGTATGGAACGTCCAAGGCGCAGGTCGAAATCTATGCCCGCGGTTTGCAGGATGCCGGGGCGCCGGTGAACATCACCTATCCCGGCATGGTGCTGGGCCCGCCCGTCGGCGACCAATTCGGTGAGGCCGGCGAGGGCGTCAAGGCGGCGCTGCAGATCCACACGATTCCCGGCCGGAACGCGGCATGGCTGGTCATCGACGCCCGTGATGTGGCCGCGGTGCACGCGGCGCTGCTGGAACCCGGCCGCGGACCGCGTCGGTACATGGTGGGCGGGCACCGGGTTCCGGTGGCCGAGCTGGCGAAGATGCTCGGACAGGCCGCCCAGACCCGGATGATCAGCGTGCCGGTTCCCGACACCGTGTTGCGCGTCGCGGGCACCCTGCTGGACGTGGCGGGGCCATATCTGCCGTTCGAGAATCCGTTCACCGCGGCGGGCATGCAGTACTACACCCAGATGCCGGAATCCGACGATTCGCCGAGCGAGCAAGAGCTCGGCATCACCTACCGGGATCCGCGCACCACGCTGGCCGACACGATCGCGGCCCTGCGCGTCTAATCCTCCGCGTCGTCATCGGTCGGCGGCGGGAGCGGGGGCGAATTCTTCAGCCAATCCCTTAGCCGGAAGAGCTGGTTGATCACGATGCCCAGCGCCAGCAGCACCACGATCACCACGATGATTGCGGTGGTCACCCCTCCATGGTGGCAGGTGTGACATCCTTTGCGGGTGTCCGCGGCGAATGCGCCATCGGGTGTGGTGACATTCCTGGCTCCCGTGATGAGGCGATGGCCGCCGCGGCCGGTCTGGTGGACGCCGCGGAGGCCAGCCGAAACCCTTGGGAAATCTCGTACGCGTTGCTGGCCCACGGCTTCGCCTTCGCGGACGCCGATCCTGTTGGCGCACTGGACGCCCTGCGCCGCGGCTGGGCGATTGCGCAAGACAGCGGTATCCGCTGCAACGAGTCGTACCTGGCGAGCAATCTGGCCCGACTCGAGGCCCTACACGGCGACCGGGTGGCCGCGTTGGACTACTTCGCTGTGGGCATCGGCAATTACCGCCGATCGGGAAATTTCCCCGGTATGGCTTTCCCACTAGCGATCCTCGCAGCGCATATGTACCGTCTCGGGCGCCACGAACCGGCAGCCACGCTCGCCGGCCATGCGGCCATTTCCTTCGCTGCGGGAGCGTGGCCCGAACTAGGGCCAGCCATCGCGGGCCTGCGCGACGTGCTCGGCGAAGAAACCTATGAATCGCTCGCCCGCAAGGGTGAAACGATGACCCACGCCGCCATCGCGACTTACGCATGCGACCAAATCGACCAAGCCCGAAGGGAAGTCGAGCGGCGCGAACGCTAGCCGGCGCTGCGCAGACTCCGGACGAAGCCGAGCACCGCCGCGCCCACGAACGGCACCGGGGCCAGCGTGGCGATCATCGCGCTCTTGGTACCGACGAGAGGCTTGCTGCGCAGGCCCAGAGCGAGGTCGGCGCTGTCGCTGACCAAACCGGCAGTCGCCCAGGTCCGGAACGCACCGTCGCCGCGCAGCCAGGCGGCAAGCGCACCCGATCCGAGTACCAGGTCGCGAATCCCGATCGTTTTCATGAGTAGCGTCTCGGCACCCGATTCGGGCTTGAAGAACCGCTCCGGCGCCACGAGCATGGCGACTCCCACACCGGCACGTGCGGCTGCCACCAACGGCAAGATCGGCGACGAGTTTTGGGTCGGCTGCTGCGTCATGGGTCAAGCCTAATCACAGTGTCGTGACGAACCCGCCGTCGATCCGGTAGTCGGACCCGGTGGTGTTTCCGGCGCGATCGCTGGCCAGGAATAAGACCAGATCCGCGACTTGTTCAGGCGTGGTGAATCGGCCGGTCGGCATGGCGCCGGCGATCATCGCCCTGACTTCGTCGGCCGTCTGGCCGCTGGCCGCAGCGAACCCGTCGGCCACCCCGCCTCCTTCCCCGCCCTGGCGGGCACGACGCTACTACAGTCGACCGCGATGACCGCCGACTTCGTCAAGCACCATCCGGGCGCGCCCGACGGCTATTTCGCTTGGGAAGCCACAGGTTTGCGCTGGCTTTCCAGCGTCGAGGGCGGCGTCCCCTGCGCGCAGGTTGTCGGCGTCGACGCGGACAGTCTGACCCTGCGGCGGCTGGAGTCGGTGACTCCGAGCCCCGAAGCGGCGCACGCGTTCGGCACCCGACTGGCCATCACGCACGACGCGGGCGCCGCAGCGTTCGGAGCGGGGCCCGACGGATGGGACGGTCCGGGGTTCTTCGGGCCGCTGTCGCAGCTGTTGCCGATGTCGCTGCGACGGCACCGGCGCTGGGGCGACTTCTACGCCGACGAGCGGCTGGCCCCGATGGCCGAGCTCGCCGCGGCGCAGCTCGACGTTTCGACGCGTCGGGCGATCGACCACGTCGCGGCACGCTGCCGGGAAGGCGACTTCGACGACGATGACCCGCCGGCCCGCCTGCACGGCGATTTGTGGGGCGGCAACGTGATGTGGACGCCCGACGGGGTGGTGTTGATCGACCCGGCCGCCCACGCCGGTCATCGCGAGACCGACCTGGCCATGCTCGCGCTGTTCGGCTGCCCGCATTACGAGGCCATCCTCGCCGGCTACCACCAGGTGCGATCGCTGAAACCCGGCTGGCGCAACCGCATCGGGCTGCACCAGCTCTTCCCGCTGTTGGCGCACGTCGTGCTGTTCGGCGGTGGGCACGTGGCGCGGACACGTACCGTCGCCCGCGCCGTGCTGAGCTCTTGACCCCCGGCGCCCAAAGCCCTATCCGGGCACCTTGGCGGCGATCTGATTCGCGATGTCGACGGCCGAGTTCTTCGGGTCAACGCTGCACGTGTTGACGTCGACTATCACGTTGTTTTTCGCGGTAAGCGCCCGTCCGCAAGCTTTCCAGCCTGTCGAAGGAGGGTCCTGCAGAGTTGTGACGGTGCTCAGGACACCGTTGGCGTTGGATATCGCTCCCACGGTCCACTGCGTCTTTGACTGGACATGGGTGTACTCGCGGCATCCCTGCCATTGCTGGACCGCGGCGTTGAAAAAGTCGCCGGCTTGTTTGCGGCTGCCGAACAGCACCACTGCCTGCTCGGCGAAATGAGTGAGGTTGTCGCCCTCTTGGCGGTTGAGGGTCTGGTCACGCACACCGATGAAACCGCTGCCGGCATAAACCTGGGCCTGCGCTGCGCCGTCGATCGCCAAGCATTCCCGGGGCGTCATCGTGGCGCTGTCATCCGGCATCGCGTCGCGACTGTTCGTGACCTTCATATCGGCCGCTTCCAGCGCCGCGTTGATTTGCTCAGGGGCCAGCAGGAACCCTTTCAGGGCACCCTCCAACACCGGCGGCGGGGCTTTCGTGGTGGTAGTCGACGTGGTGCTCGACGCCTTGGCTCCTTGGCCGGGCCCGCTGTGACAGCCGGCGACGAGAATGCAGCAGCCCACAATGGCTATTGCGGCCGTCAATTGGCGCACGCACAGAATTATCCCGCGAAACCCTCGTCCGTTGATCAACCTCGCCGGAACGAACGGCGAGTAGTTGAGATGGATCTAGGCGGCCGGCTCGATCTCCAGGCCGACGTGCACCTTGTCGATGCCGCCGCGAATCAGCGAGTGCGGGTAGAACCACCAGGCGTGATACCAGTACCGCTTTAGCACCGCGGCGTAGACGCGCTGCGTCTCCGACTTCGGCAGGACCCGCGCAACGGCCTCGACCTCCTCGCTCTTCGGCTTGCCCAGTGCCGCGCTCTTGGCGAGCGTCACCCGGGGCGTGTTGTTGATCCGCTTCGTCTTCCAGGACCCGTCGTCGGTGATGACCAGAAGCTTGTCGCCGTCGGGCACCCCCCAGATCGGTGTCGGCTTGGGCCGGCCGTCCTTGGTGAACGTCGTCAATAGCAGGTATTTGGACTTGATGACGTCCTTGAAGGTGATAGTCACGCGCTGGATCGCTTCCGTTTTCGGTGGGAATGTGAGCCGCAAATACCCGCGCCGGGTGGTTCGGTAAACGTGGCGGTCACCACAACAGCCAGAACCGCCGGAATCCCCCGCCGACCGACTAGTCAGTTCGCGGTCGCCGCCGAGATCGATTGGCTCACGGTGTAGCTGTCGATGCCCTCGGTTCCGAGTTCGCGGCCGTAGCCGCTGTTCTTGACACCACCGAAGGGCGCGGCCGGGTCCATGATGTAGCCCTCGTTGACGCCGAACGTGCCGGACCGGACCCGCGCTGCGACGCCATACCCGCGCTCGACGTCGGCGGTGAACACCGAACCGGCCAGCCCGTATTCGGAGTCGTTGGCGATCCGTATCGCCTCGTCCTCGTCGCGGTAGGGGATAACGGTCAGCACCGGGCCGAAGATCTCCTCACGCGCGATCGTCATGTCGTTGTTCGCATCGCTGAACAGCGTCGGGCGCACGTACCAACCGCTGTCGAGACCGTCGGGCAGGTCGCTGCCGCCGGTCACCAGGCGCGCGCCTTCGCTCTTGCCCGCCTCGATGTAGCCGCGAACCCGTTCCTGCTGGCGTTGTGCCACCAGCGGACCGATCTGGGTATTGGGGTCGGCGGGGTCGCCGACCGTCATCGACGCCATCCCGGCCGCCAGCGCGTCCACGAACTCGTCCTTGCGTGCTTCGGGGACCAGGATCCGGCTCAGCGCGTTGCACACCTGGCCGCTGTTGGCCAGGCTGGCCATCTGAATACCGCTGGCGGCGGTCGCGGGGTCGGCGTCGTCGAGCACGATGGCCGCCGACTTGCCGCCCAATTCCAGGCTCACCTGTTTGAGTCCCTCGGCACAGGCCAGGGCCACCTGCCGGCCGGCCGCTGTGGACCCGGTGAAGGACACCTTGTCGACGCCCGAGTGGGTCACCAGGAGTTCGCCGACCTCGCGGCCGCCGGGCACCACGTTGAAGACGCCAGGCGGAAAGTCAGCTGCGGCAACCATTTCCGCGAGCAGCTGCGCATCGAGCACTGACTCGGGCGCGGGCTTGAGCACCACCGTGCATCCCGCCAGGAGTGCCGGCACCACCTTGGTGACGGTGAGGAACTGCGGCATGTTCCACGGCACCACCGCACCGACGACCCCCACCGGCTGCTTCAGAATCCGAATGTCTTTGCCGTACAGGCCCGGACGCTCCTGCTGCCATTGATAGTTGCCCGCCAGCCCACAGAAGGCGGACATCATCATGATCGGCAGCCCGACCTGCGCCCTCTTGGCGAACGCGATCGGAGCACCGATTTCGGCGGAGATCAGCGCGGCCATGTCGGCCCGTCGCTCCTTGTAGATGCCGGCCAGTCGGGTGATCGCGTCGATCCGTTCGGCGGGTTGCATCCGTGGCCACGGCCCGGTGTCGAACGCCGCCCGGGCCGCCTCGACGGCCCGGTTCACATCCGCGCGTCCCGCGCAGGCCGCTTGCCCGATGGGCTGCTCGCTATGCGGCGAGACGACGGTGATGGCCGCATCCGACTCCGGAGCAATCCACTTGCCGTCGATGAAAAGCTGGTCCCTGTCGTACATCTAAATCCCTCGCTAGGTGTTGCGGCCGCCGTTGACGCCCAAGATCTGTCCGGTGATGTAGCCGGCTTCCTCGGATACAAAGAATGCGCACGCTGCGGCGATGTCCTCGGGCCGGCCCACCCGGCGCACCGGCGTGCGGTTGATGTGGTCCTCCACGCTGCCGCCGAGCAGGTGTCGCTGTTCGGCGCTGCGCAGCATCGGGGTGTCGATGAATCCCGGCGGTACGGCGTTGACGGTGATTCCGCTCGGTCCGTATTCGAGGGCCAGCGACTTGGTCAGGCCGTTCACCGCGGACTTCGCCGCGACGTAGTGGGCCATGAACGGTTGCCCGGAGTGAGTGCTCGACGACGAGATGTTGACGATGCGTCCCCAGCCGTTCTCGACCATGTCCGGCAGCACCGCCTGGATGGTGTGGAACACGCCGTTGAGGTTGACGTCGATCACCTTTGACCAGTCGTCGAACGACATGTTCAGGAACTTCTTGAAACCTTCCACCCCGGCCGCGTTGACCAGCACCAGGATCGGGCCGAACTCGTCGCGGATCTTAGCTACCGCGGCGTCGACCTGGGCGCGGTCGGTGACGTCGGCGACATGGCCCAGCCCGTCATCGGTGGGCGACAGATCGATGACGGCCACGCGGAACCCGTCGCTGCGCAGCCGTTCGACGACCGCGCGGCCGATTCCAGACGCACCGCCGGTCACGACAGCCGTCTTCACGCCGCGACATCCTCCTGAGCGATCGCCCAAACAATTGGCTTCACATACCTACCACCCCGTGTCGCCGCGGTCAAGGGGACGGCCTTTTACGCCGAGCAGACGCAGAATCGCACTGTGCGGGTCTCCTTCGTGCGATTCTGTGTCTGCTCGCGAGGCTGGGACTAGGGTCGCGCTGATGGAACAGATGGACCGGCCGCCTTTTCGTTTCGCAGTGCAGGCGACCAACGCCGCCGGAGCACGCGAGTGGCGCGATATCGTGCGCAAAGTCGAAGACCTCGGCTATTCAACGCTTTTCCTGGCGGACCACTACCTCGGCCCGGGTCCCGCACAAAAGGCCGCGCGGACTCCGCGGCAAGACCTGGCTCCCATCGCGGCGATGGCCGCGGCGGCGGCGTACAGCGAGACGTTGCGCATCGGGTGCCGGGTGTTCTGCATCGACTACCACGTGCCGGCCGTGCTGGCCAAGGAAGTCGCGACGTTGGATCTGCTGTCCGACGGCCGGCTGGAAATGGGCATCGGCGCCGGCTGGAGCGAAGTCGAGTACACCGCAATGGGGCTCGACTTCGGCCGTCCGGGCCGGCGAATCGCCAAGCTGGCCGAGGTCGTTTCGCTGATCAAAGCCCATTGGGGCGGCGACGAACTGGACTTCTCCGGCGACTTCGTTGAGGTGCATGGATACGCGGGACGGCCGCGGCCGGTGCAAAGACCGCATCCGCCGATCATGATCGGTGGTGGCGGGCAGCGCATCCTGTCATTGGCCGGCCGCGAAGCCGACATCGTGAGCATGTCCAGCGTGCCGTTCGTGGCGCGCGACGCCGACGGTCTTGATCCGGTGGCGGTCGCGCACCGCCGGATCGGCTTCGTCCGCGCCGCGGCCGGCGAGCGCTTCGGCGCGATCGACGTCGAAGGTTCGCCATACTTCACCGAGATCACCGACGATCCCGAAACCGCGCTGGCCGGGGTGGCGAAATCGACGGGGATCTCGGTCGATCTGTTGCGCAACCACCCCAACGTCCTGGTCGGTTCGACGGAAAGCGTTGTAGAACAACTGTATTCACGCCGCGAGACCCTCGGCGTCAACTACGTCACGGTGCAGCAGTCGCAGATCGAATCCTTCGCGCCGGTGGCGGCCCTGCTGACCGGGCGCTGAGCCTTGACCACCGCAATCGGAGGTGGGACCATGAGGCCTGCGTGATTTGGGCGATCGCTCAAGAGAATGGATGGCCTATGGCAAAGCGGACCAGATTCAGCGAGTACCACGACCGGTACGCCAACTATCGGCTCGAACTCTCCGATGACGGAATCCTGTTCATGCAGTGCCACACCGACGGCGGCAGCCTGGTGTGGGACTGGCGCGCACACGACGACATGTCCGACGCGTTCGCCGATATCGCCGGAGACCGCGAGATCAAGGTGCTCATCCACACCGGCACCGGGGAGAACTACAACGCCAACTGGGGACGCATGCCCAACGGCGACCCGGTCGAGAAGCCCGAGTATCTGCTGATGCCCGGCACCCGCGGGCTGCTGAAGCTCGACGAGAAGGCTTGGTATGCGAGGCATCTGATCACCAACGTGCTCGACGTCGACGTCCCGATGATCAGCGCGGTCAACGGCCCGTGCAACATACATTCGGAAGTGGCACTGCTCGGCGATATCGTGCTGGCCTCCGAAGATGCGTACTTCCAGGACGCCTCGCACTTCCCGCGCGGCCAGGTGCCCGGCGACGGCCAGCATGTGATCTGGAGCTTCTTGGCCGGCCATACTCGGGCCCGCTACTTCCTGCTGACCGGCATGAAACTGGGCGCGGCCGAGGCCAAGGAGTGGGGCGTGGTCAACGAGGTACTGCCCAAGGGCCAATTGCTGGGCCGGGCCTGGGAACTGGCCCGCGAACTGGTCAAGCGCCCACCGCTGACGCTGCGCTACTCCCGTCAGCTGTTCACCAATCCACTCAAACGGGCCTTCCTCGACGAGCTGGGCCACGGCCTCGCGCGGGAGACCTACGCGCAGCGGGCATTCTTCCCGTTCGGCGGCGAGATGGCCCCGTTGGACCGAGCCTGGGATGCGGAGCCCTGGAGTGAAGGAGTCCCCTCGTGACCAGCATTCAGCAGCGGCTTTCCACCGGACGGGGCAAGTTCACCACGGACTACCCCGAACTCGGGACGGGCCCGGTCAGCTACGAGGATTCGATCTCCGAGGAGTTCTTCGCCGCCGAGCGCAAGGCGGTTTTCGAGCGAAACTGGTTGTGCGTCAGCCGTATTGAGCGGTTGCCCCGCAAGGGTTCGTACTTCACCCGCGACCTGCCGGGGCGGCTCGCCTCGATCGTTATCGCCCGCGACCTGAACGACACCGTGCACGCGTTTCACAACGTGTGCGCCCACCGCGGCAACAAGGTGGTGTGGCAGGAGCATCCGGGCCGCGAGTCGTCGGGAACCTGTCGTGCCTTCGCCTGCAAGTACCACGGTTGGCGGTACGGCCTGGACGGCAAGGTCAACCACGTCACCAACGAGGGCGAGTTCTTCGATCTCGACAAGAGCACCCTGCGGATGCCACCCGTGCACTGCGAGGTCTGGGCGGGCTTCATTTTCGTCAACCTCGCCGACCACCCGGTGCCGCTGCAAGATTTCCTCGGCGACGGACTGCTGCCCATCGAGGCCTATCCGTTCGAGAAGATGACGCAGCATTACGGGTTCTCCACCAGGATCAACGGGAACTGGAAACTGGCCGTCGACTCGGTCTGCGAGTGGTACCACCCTCCCTACGTGCACGGTCGCTTCATCGACCCCGATGTGTCGAAGGCCGAGAAGATGGTGCCGCCGGTCGACGCATATCACTACGAGCTGTTCCGGCCGCACATGCTCACCTCTGTTCCCGGCCCGCCGCCGCTGCCGCCGCGCGAACCCGGGACGGCGGGGCCCGCCCGCCAGGATCAGCGCTGGGTCTACAAGCTGTTCCGCGCCGGACTGTTCGGGCCCGACGACGTTCCCGATATCGGGCCCGAGCCTGATTTCCTGAACCGCGGCAACATCGCCTCGTGGGGCAACGACCAATTCTGGTTGTTCCCAAACATTTCGATCCAGATCTGGGCGCGCGGCTACTACATCACGTACACGTACTGGCCGGAGACGGTGGACTCGCACATCTACGAGATCGACATGTACTTCGTGCCGCCGGCCAACGCGGCCGATCGCCTGGCGCAGGAGTTGGTGGTGGACAGCACGATCGAGTTCGCGATGCAGGACGTGAACACCATCGAGGCCACCCACTCGGCTTTGAAGACACGGGCGCAGAACACCTTCCACCTCAGCGACCAGGAACTGCTGATTCGGCAGTTCCACACGGTGATCCGCGATGCGGTCGCCGCGCAACAGGCCGGGGGCGCGTGATGTCCGTACTGCCGGAAGGCTTTGCCGAACTCGAGCCGTTTGCCGCCGACTGGGCGTTGCCGACGCGGGCGCAACGCTACGAGGCGCGGCTGTCGAAGCCCTATGACGAACTCGTCGCCTTCTACGACGCGATCGCGCCACGGGCCGAAGAGGCGATCGGGTATCTGAATGGGCTGGACATCAACGCATTACCCGACGATGCCGAAAGGTTGCTGCAGTTGCTCTACTCGATGATCCTGGTCTCCTACGCCGTCAACGTCTTCAAGCAGAACCGCATCCCGGACTCGGGTGCCGCGTTCTTCGAGATGGTCGCCGAACCGGCGGTCTGACGGCATGACAGCATCCGAACGGCCCAGGGCCCGCGATTCCACGACTCGGGTCATGCTGATCGACGCGACGATTCAGATCATGCTCGAAGAGGGTTACGCCGCAGCGACATCGCGCCGGGTAGCTGCCAAAGCCGGCGTCAAACCGGCGTTGGTGCACTACTACTTCCCCACGATGGACGAGCTGTATCTGGACGTTTTCCGCCGTGGCGCCACGGGCTACTTGGAGAGCCAGCAGAAGGCATTGGCCTCAGACCGTCCGTTGCACGCCTTCTGGGAAACCCTCACGGCGCCCAAGGATACCCGGCTGTTGCTGGAATTCATGGGACTTGCCAACCACCGCAAGGAGATTCGCGCCGAGATCGCGGCCTGGTCGGAGCGGTGGCGCGAGATGCAGATCACCGCGTTGAACTTCATCCTCCGCGAGCACGACATCGACACGGACGAATTCCCGCCCACCGCCGTCGCGGTCGTCATCGCCGCGATCGGGCGAACCCTCATCCTGGAAGAAGGACTCGGCACGACCGGCGGGCACAAGGAGGCCGTCGCGCTGGTCCACCGGTTCCTGGACCGATTCGAGATGCCGACGCCGAAGGCCCGTCGCGGGGATCGGCGGTGACTTCACGCTCGGGGAGGGGTTTTGCCAGTCGGGCGCGCCCTCAGCACAGAGTGAACGGCCGCCCAAATCAGGGCAGCACCACCCGCAGCTTCTCCCAGCCGCGGACCGTGGACGTCAGCGCCAATTTCGCTGTGTCGTAGTCGATGTCCCATTCGGGCCAGCGGTTGAGCATCTCGTCGAGCGCGACACGCCCCTCCAGGCGGGCCAGGTTGGCGCCCAGGCAGTAGTGCACGCCCTTGCCGAACGTGATGTGCGAGATGTTGTCGCGGTGGATGTTGAACGTGTCCGGGTCGGTGTAGCGACGAGGATCGCGATTGGCGGCGCCGAACAGCAGCAGCATGGCACTGCCGGCCGGAACCGTCGTGCCGTAGCACTCGAAATCCTTTGCCATCCAACGCGCGACGTGCGGTCCGGTGGGCTCGAACCGCAGCGTCTCGTCGACGGTACGGTTCAGTAGCGACCGATCCTGGTAGATCTCGCGACGCTGGTCGGGGTGCTCGGCGAGCACCTTGGCCAGCCAGCCGATCAGCCGGCCCGTCGTCTCATTGCCGGCACCGGCCACCACCTGGGTGTAGTGCAGTATCTCTTTGCGGGTCAGCTTCCGGTGCACCCGCTGCTCGTCGTCGAACTCGACGTTGAGCAGTTGCGTCATCAGGTCGTCGGACGGGTTCTTGGACCGCCACTCGACGTAGTCGGCGTAGATGCGGCCGTCGGCGATGGAGTCGGCGTCGGCGACCTGCAACGGCGCGCCCGGCTTGGTGCGCAGGTTGGCGTCGTTGGCGTCACGCACCGAGATCTGTTCGGATTCAGGAATTCCCAACAGCATGCCGATCACCCGCATCGGCATCATCGAGGCAAGTTCGGCGATGATGTCGAATCCGTCCGATCCGACATGGGGATCCAGGCACCGGACGCAGTATGCGCGGATCTGGTCCTCGATGGCGGCCATCCGGCGCGGCGTGAACACCCGTGACATCAGCCCACGCAGCATCGAGTGTTCGGGCGGATCCTGGAACATCATGACTCCGCCGGGCATGTCGAATTTCGACTTGACCAGCTCCAGGATGTCGCTGCGACGGCTGGAGAAGGCCTGCCAGTTCGCCAGTGCCTGTTCGACATCGGAATGCCTTGATATCGCCCAGAAGTCGTACTTCTCGTTGTAGTAGATCGGGGCCTCTTCCCGCAGCCGCGCGTAGACGGGATACGGGTTGGCGATGATGCCGGTGTCGTAGGGGTCGTAGTAGACGTCCGTGTCGTTCGCGATAGTCATTGCAATCCCTTACCCGCGATTATTGGGCGATCGCCCAAATTATGGCGCAGGCCCATGTCTAGCAGGATTTTGCCGAGTCCGTCAAGAGCCCCGGTCCGCTGTCGCGGCGTCGATCAGGGTGCCCGCGGCAGCACGGGCGTGCGCCCCAGCAGGTAGGGATCGGCCACGCCCGCCTCCCGCGCAACGGCGACGAGGCGACGGGTGAACTCCTGCTTGTGGTCCCGCACGATTTCGTCGGCGCCGGACAGGGCGCCAGCGGATTCCACGACTGCATTGTGAAAGGGACAGCCGCGCACAACTTCCGAACGGGGCGGTTCAAAGATGGCCAGGAGCCGCTCCCGGGCCGACAGATCCTGGTCGTTAAGCCGCTTCTCGTTGGGCGTACCCGGTGTGCACACCGATACGCAGCCGGATAGGGCCGGCGGGGCGCGCTGCAAGTCCAACGCCGCCGCCACCGCATCGGAGGCCCGGGCGAACGCGGACACGAAGCTGTCGCCCTCGCCCTGCTCCACCGGCCGCACCCCGTCATGGGCAGTGATCACGTCGCACACGACCTGGTTGAACCGCGCGATCGCCGCGGTCATCTCCTCGGGTTGGGTCTCCCACAGCCGCGTCGAGCCCTCGACGTCTGCCAAGAGCAGCGTCACCGTGCCCGTCGGCAAAAGGCCGCTCACGCCCACTTCGCTCCAGTCCACCAGCGGCAGCTCCACGCGCGGATCGATTTCGCCCATGCTAGTCAGCATGCGGGGCGCCCGGGCGGCAGAACATCAGCGCAACCGCGGAGATTTCATTGCGCGAGCGCGTTAGGGCAGAGCCGCGGCCCAGGCGATATGGCCCTCGTAGCCCAGCGATGTCGCCATCTCGCCATAGCGACCCTTGAGGTCCGCATAGGCCGCAGCGTCGCCGTGCGCCCGCGCCAGTAACGCCCGCAACCGCAACACCAGGAGGTCGCGCACCGGCACCTCGTGATCGGTGGGCGCCGTAGCCAACTGCTCGATCGCGACGCCGGCTTCGGTCAAGTCGCTTGGGGAGCCACGCTCGAGCAGTGTCTCCACGAGAACGCCGGTGGCAGGAATTCCCCAGCCCAGTAGCCGTTCTTCGCGCACCAGTCGGTCAAAGGCGGCGCGAATTAGGGGTAGGGCGGCGTCGTGATCCCCACGCCGCGCCCGTTCCCGACCCAAGTAGATATCGGCGACGGGTAGCGCGACCGATTCGTGCCCCTGGCTCACGAGCGACTCCTTGACCTCGGTCAGGACCAGATTTCCGCGGTCTCGGTGCGCATCCGTCGGACTGTGCACCAGCGCGAGGCCCAGTACCGTCCGGGCGAGGACTAACGCGAGATCATCGCTGGATCGCTCGGCATTCTGCACGACATCCTCGATCTCGTGCAGCGCCCGATCATCGACGGCCAGCACGCCGGAGGGTATCCCGGCGCCGTAGAGATAGCCGGCGGCCGCGGTGTAGGACATCGGGTCGGCGCTCCGCGCCATAGCCAAGCCCTCCCCCCGATCCTCTTGCCAGCCAGGAAGACCCAGAAAACAGCGCGCCTGGCCGCGCATGGTCAACGCAACCGCCAGCGGAGACCCGACCAGGAAATTGCCCTTAGTGGGATCACCGTCGGCCAAGTCGATGAGTTGCTCCAACCACGGCAGCGCCTCCGCCCATTCCGCGCACTCGCCCTTGGCGTAAAGCGGCGCGATGGACAGTCCCACCGTCAAATTGGGATCGCCGATCGAGTTGATCAGTTTCATGGCTTCCGTAGCCGTCCGCGACGCGTCGCGCAGCCGCGACTGATAGGAGTGATCCCACACCACCCCCGCCATGGCGATGGCCAATGAGGCCTTGTCCCCGACCGCATTGCACAGCGTCCGCAATTCCTCAAAAAGCGCGCCCGCATTCGTGTGTGTTCGCCAAGCGATCCCACACAGCATGGTTCGGGGCGCGATGCGCAGGACCGCCCGGAGCGGGTCGTCGGCGGGCAGCGCGTCGGCAGTCCTGGTTGCGTGCTCCCAACTCAGTTGCGCCGCACGGATATCGCGGTTGACCGCCCACGCGGCGGCCCGCATGTGCCACCCGTAGGCGGCGTGCCAATCACCGGCGCCCTCCAGATGTTCGGCGATCAGCACGGCGTGCTGGTCGGCCGCGTGTGGGTCAAGCGCCTCGATCGCTGCGGCCAGCCGTCGGTGCAACCGCGCCCGATTGGATTTCAGCTGCGTCTCGTAGGCCACGGTGCGAATCAACGGATGCCGAAACTCGTACTCGGAGCGCGCGTTGGACCCCACTTGGTCAACCAGGTCGGCGTGGATCAGCTCATCGATGCGGAGCTCTACTTCCATACTGACCAGCAGATCGGAGGTGAAGCGAAACCCGATGACCGAAGCGGCGGCCAGCGTTTGTTTGGCGTGCGGGCTCAGCCGGTCGATGCGGGCGGCGATCGTTGCCTGCAGCGTGGCCGGCACGCTCACCTCGCCGACCCGGGTGTGGCAGACATAGCCACCGGGCTCGCCCACCAGGACCCCGCGTTCGCCGAGGTCACGGACGATCTCCGAAGCGAAGAATGGGTTGCCTGCGGCCCGCTCGACGATGATCTGCCCAATCTCGTCAACCGACTGATCGGGGCCCAACAGCTCAGCGACCAGCGTCGAGGTCTCGGTATCGCTCAGCGGGGCCAGAGCGATGGTCTGCGCGCCTTCGACATGCTGCAAGGCCCCGGTGTATTCGGGGCGATAGGTGACCAGGGCCATCGAATGGGTCTTCGGGATCACCGCCAGAAAGTCCGCCAGCATGGAGTCGCTGATCTCGTCGATCCAGTGCACATCCTCGACGACGATCACGGTTGGTTTGGTGCGCGCCAGCTGGGCGGCGTTGATCAGCGCGGTCAGCCGGCGCCGTCGTGCATCGGGGTCGATCCTGGGCAGCGGCACATTGGTATCGGCGATGCCGAGCAAATCGTCAAGCAGCAAGAGGTCCTGCGGGTCTGCTCCGGGAAGCTGCGCTCGCACGCGTGCCCGGGCGCTCTGATCATCCAGGTCGCCCAGCTGCGACACAGCCCGCAGCAGCCGCGCCACCGCGTCGAACGCGACATCGGTGGCGTGCGATTCACAAAAGGTCGAAAAGACTTCGACGCCACGGCTTTTCGCCAGCCTTACGGCTTCGGCGACGAGTCGGGTCTTCCCGATGCCGGGCGGGCCGACCACTCCCATCGGCGACCCTCGGCCCGCAATCGAGCGATCCAACATCGCCTCCAGCGTGCCCAATTCCCAATCGCGGCCCACCAAACTCGAACCAGAACGGATCCGACGGTCGGTTGCGGCCACGCTCAGCAGTTCCCGTGCCGGCACCGCATCCTCGGCGCCTTTGATGCGAACCGACTGCGGCTCACCCAAGACCACCGCGTCCTCGACCAGTCGGGCGGTGGAGTCGCTCAGCATCACGCCGCCCGCCGGCGCGACCGATTCCATCCGCTGCGCCATGCCGACCTGCTCACCGATCGCGGTGTAACCCAATGCGCCCGAACCGATTTCACCCGCGATCACTTCACCGGAGTTGAGGCCGATCCGCAGTTGCAGAGCGATGCCGTCACGGTCATTCACGTCCGCCGCCAGCGCCTTGGCCTGGTCTTGGATGCCGAGCGCGGCCAAACACGCCCGCCGGGCGTGGTCCTCCAATGCGGCCGGTGCGCCAAAGACGGCCATGATGCCATCCCCGGTGAATTTGTCCACCGTGCCGCCGTAGCGGCGCACGGCCTTCGACGCACGGTTGACTAGCTCGGTCATGATTTCCCGCAACCGCTCGGGACCGACGGCCGTCGCGAGATCCATCGACTTCACCACGTCGGCGAACAGCACCGTCACCTGCTTGTACTCCGCCGGCATCTCGACTTTGGCCACCGGCGTGCCACACCCATGACAGAACCTGGCGTTGCCGTGGTATTCGGTGCCACACGTTTTGCACGCTGCTACGGCCGTCATTCGACCTCCGCCAATCCCCGGTCCGAAGTTTCCGGGTTCTTTCGAGGATGTTAGACGGCTGAAGCCATCAGCCGACGCGGCGGGACCCGCGCGAGCTGCTCGCGACGGCGAGTGCCGCACTCGGCATGGAAAATGATCCGCGTGACATACGAAAAAGGCATCACCGGACTGGTCGTGATCGATCCGTACAACGACTTCATTTCCGAAGGCGGCAAGGTATGGGATCGGCTCAAGGGCGTCATGGAGGCCAACAACTGCGTCGCTCATATGAAGCAGGTGCTCGACGCCGCCCGGCGTGCGGACATCCGGGTTTTCTATGCACTGCATCGCCGGTACCGCCCCGGCGACTACGAAACCTGGAAATACGTTGCGCCAGTGCAGAAAGCGGCGTGGTCTCGCAAGACCTTCGCGTACGGCACCTGGGGTGGCGAGCTGCGCCCCGGGTTCGAGCCTCAGCCGGGTGATGTCGTCGCGCACGAGCATTGGTGCTCAAGCGGTTTCGCGAACACGGATCTGGATCTGCAGCTCAAGAGGCACGGCATCCATGAGCTCATCGTCATGGGTCTGATCGCGCATACCTGTCTGGAAGCCACTGTTCGCTATGGCGCCGAGCTCGGCTACCAGGTCACGGTGGTCATGGACGCCACGGCGGACTACTCGGACGCAGAGATGCACGCCGCTCTGGAAGTGAACATCCCCAACTACGCCTCCGCCGTTGTCACCGCGGACGAATTGGTCGCCTCACTTTCTTGAGCCGCCGATTAGGGCATCGCCGCTGCCCAGGCGGTATGACCCTGGTATCCCATCGAGCTCGCCATGTCGCGGTAGCGATCCCTGAAGTCCACATAGGCCGCGTCGTCGCCGCGAGCCCGTGCCAGTCCCGCGCGCATCCGCAACACCAGGATGTCGCGCACCGGCCGCGGCCCGTCGACCGGCACCCTCGCTAACCGCTCGACTGCGGTCTCGGCTTCGACCAAGTCACCGCGGGTCCCGCGGTCCAGCAGTGTCTCGACCAGAACAGCGGTGACGGGAGTGCCCCAACCCAACAGCCGTCCCTCGCGAACCAGCTGGTCGGAGGCCGCACGGATGCTGAGGATGGCGTCATCGCGGTCTCCGCGCCGCGCCATCTCACGGCCCACGTAGACGTGGACCACCGGCAACACCACCGAATTGTGTCCCGTGCTTTCCAGCACGTCCCTGACCCGCGACAGGACCTTTTGCCCGCGGCCACGCTCCGAATCCGATTGCCGGTGCACCAGCGCCAGGCCCAGCATCATGTTGGCGAGGTTCAGCGCGAGATCATCGCTCCATAGTTCGGCTTTGTGCACCACATCCTCGACCTCGCGGACCGTGGCATCATCGACATTCACCACGCCGGACGGTATTCCCGCGCCGTAGATGTAGCCGGCTGCCGCGGTATAGGTAAACGGGTCGGCGTTGCGTGCCATCGCCAGGCCCTGCCGCATGTCGTCTTCCCATCCGGGCTGCCCCAGGAAACAACGGGCCTGCGCCCGCATGGTCAACGCCAGCGCCAGCGGAGACCCGATCAGGAAGTTGCCCTTCGTGGGATCACCATCGGCCAGCTCGATGACCCGCTCCAGCCACCGCAGCGCGTCGAACCATTCGGTGCACTCACCCTTGGCGTAGATGGGTGCGATGGCCAACCCCACCATCAAGGTCGGATCCCCAAGCGCCTCAATGATTTCCATGGCTTCAGACGCCAGGGCCGACGCCTGGTGCAGCCTGGTCTGATACGCATGACCGAGCACCAGCCCCGCCATCGCGACGGCCAGCGGGGTCTTGTCCCCCGACGCGGCGCACAGCTGCCGCAATTCCTCGAAATGGACGGCGGTGTCCAGCCGGACCCGCCAGGCGATCCCGCACAACATGGTGCGAGGCGTAATGCGCATGACGGCCCGGCCCGGGTCATCGGCGGGCAGCGCATCGGCGATCTTTGCCGCATGCTCCCAACTCAGTTGCGCCGCACCAACATCGCGGTTGGTCGCCCACCCGGCGGCGCGCATGTGCCAGCCGTAGGCGGCGTGCCAATCACCGGCTAACTCCAAATGTTCGGCGATCAGCACGGCGTGCTGATCCGGCGAGTGTGGGTCGCGCGACTCGATCGAGGCGGCCAGCTGCCGGTGCAACCGGGCGCGATCGGATTTGAGCTGCGCTTCGTAAGCCACCGTGCGGATCAGCGGATGCCGGAACTCATATTCGGCGCGCGCGGTGAACCGCACCTGATCAATCAGCTCGGCGACAATCAGCTCGTCGATGCGGGGGTCGATATCCAGGCCGATAAGCAGATCGGAGCCGAAGCGAAATCCGATGATCGCCGCGGCGGCCAGCGTTTGTTTGGCCTGCGGACTGAGGCGATCGATGCGGGCCGCGATGGTGGCCTGCAAACTGGGGGGCACGCTGACCTCGGCGACATCGGTATCGCAGGTGTAGTCCCCGCGTTCACCTTGCAAGACACCGCGTTCGGCGAGCTCACGGATGATCTCCTGGGCGAAGAAGGGGTTGCCGGCGGCGCGCCCGGCAATGATCTCGCCAATCTGAGCAACGGACGGGTCCGAGCCGAGCACTTCATCGAGCAGTACTGAGGATTCCGTGTCGCTCAGGGGTGCCAGGGCAATGGTCTGCGCGCCGGCGACGTGCTGCAGCGGGCCGTCGTATTCGGGGCGATAGGTGAGCAGAACCATCGTGTGGGTCTGCGGGATCACCGCCAGGAAGTCGGCGAGCATGGAATCGCTGATCTCGTCGATCCAGTGCACGTCCTCGATCACGATCACCGCCGGTTCGGGGCGTGCCAACTGGGCGGCATTGATCAGCGCGGTCAGGCGTCGGCGCCGCGCTTCCGGGTCGATTTTGGGAAGCCCACTCTCGGGATCGGCGATGCCCAGCAGATCGTCCAGCAGCAGCAAGTCCTGTGGATCGGCGTCGGGAACCGCTTCCCGTATGCGTGCCCGGGCGCTCGCGTCATCCATCCCGCTGATCTGTGCCCTCGAACGCCCCAGTCGCGCAACAACATCGAACGCGATATCGGTGGCGTGCGATTCACAATATGCCGAAAATACTTCTACCCCGAGTTGTTTCGCTACCCGCACGGTTTCATCGACGAGTCGGGTTTTGCCCAGGCCGGGAAGACCGACCAGTGCGACCACCGACCCGCGTCCCTTAATCGACCGATCCAGCATCGCCGTCAGGGTGGCCAATTCCCACTCGCGGCCCACCAGCGTCGAATACCAGGAAATGGTCTTTTGGTCCGGCGCGGTCACGCTCAGCAATGGCCGCGCCGACACCCCATACGCGGAACCCTTGAGGCGCACCATCTGCGACTCACCCAGCACCGTCGCACCCTCGACCAGTCGCGCAGTGGAATCGCTGAGCATCACCCCACCCGGCGGCGCCACCGACTCCATCCGCTGGGCCATCCCGACCTGATCGCCGACCGCAGTGTATCCCAAAGCGCCCGAACCGATCTCGCCGGCAATCACCTGTCCGGAATTCAAGCCGATCCGCATCCGCAGCTCGATGCCGTCGCGGTCATTGACGGAGACCGCCAGCAGCTTGGCCTGCTCCTGAATACCCAGCGCGGCCAAACACGCCCGCAGCGCGTGGTCCTCCAATGCCGTTGGCGCGCCGAACAAAGCCATGATCCCGTCGCCGGTGAATTTGTCCACCGTGCCGCCGTAGCGTTGCACCACCGACGAGCACCGGTCGACCATTTCCGTCATGATCTCGCGCAGCCGTTCCGCACCGACGGCAGTCGCGATATCCATCGAGCGGACCACGTCGGCGAACAACACCGTCACCTGCTTGTACTCGGCAGGTTTTTCCGCGTCGGCGACCGGGGCGCCGCAGCCGTGACAGAACCGCGCGTTCTCCAGAGATTCGGTGCCACACGTCAGACATGGCAATCCGGCCGTCATTCGACCTCCACGAATCCCCGGCCCCAAAGTTTCGGGGTCTACTCAGGATAGGTCTCGACCCGCACACCGGGCAGTAGCTTGGGCTAACCCTTCTTCTTCACGGTGTTGCCCCGGCCCGAGTCGGTGATCTTGGGTAAGCCGCTGTGGTAGGTCACCGTGTTGTTGAAGCTCGAGACATCGATGGAGTCGACGGTGTCGAACTGGACCTGATTGCCGTACGCGTTGATCGTGGAGATGGTGAGGTTGCCACCGTGGCCGGTGACGGTAATGCGGTTGTTGAAATTGGAAATCACGATGGTGTCGACGCCGTCGACCTTGACTTGATTGTCATTGGCCGTGACCGTGAGGCTGGCACAGTGCCCACCGGCGGTAAAGCTGTTGCCGTAGCTGGAAAGCGTCAGCTTGCCGTTGTTGCACGCGGTCACCTTGATCACGTTGCTGAAACCGGATACCTCGATGACATCGACGCTTTCGATGTTCAGCTGGTTATCGAAACCGAGCAGCTTGAGGCTGGCGCAGTGACCGCTGATGTTCACGATGCTGTTGTTTGAATTCAGCGTCAGGCTGCCGTCGTTGCACGCGATCGTGTCGTTGGCGCCGCTCCCGCCGAGACTGAATGTGCCGCCGTGCTCCAGGGTGATCGGAGGGGCGCTCGTCGCGGCGCCGCTGTTCACGTTCGCGGGGGTGTTGCG
>NZ_DATJYB010000095.1:0-60241 GCF_035499775.1 Mycobacterium sp.
CCGGGCTTCTGAGCCCATAACGTTCTGACCAGGACAAGGGATGAATAGCAGCCCCGCTCAGGCAGAGGAGAACGCGATGAGCAGCATTCAGTCAGCCCCGGCAGTCGTCGTCGGCGTCGACGGATCGAGGGCGGCAATACATGCGGCGCTGTGGGCCGTCGACGAGGCGATCAGCCGAGACATCCCGCTGCGCCTGGTCTACGTCATCGATCCGCTGCACGGGTCCGCGGAGGGCGGGCACAGCGTCGCGCGGGCGGCGCTGTTCGACGCCAGTCGGGCCGTCGACGCCACCGGAGAACCGGTCAAGATCGAAACCGAGGTGCTGTGGGGCCGCCCACTCACCAAGCTGATGGAGCAGTCGAGGACCGCGGCGATGATCTGTGTCGGCTCCATCGGACTCAATCACGCTTGTCGCGGCGAAGGTTCCGTGGCAGCCACCCTGGCCGGATCGGCCCTGTGCCCAGTCGCGGTGATTCACCGGCCGCCGGGGGCGCCGGCCAGCCCCCAGGTCAGCGGGGTTGTCGCGGAAGTGGACAATGGTGTGGTGCTGCGACACGCGTTCGAGGAGGCCAGGCTGCGGGGAGTTGCGCTGCACGCGATCTCCGCAGACGCCGCCGACGCCCACGACTCGGTTGCCGGAAACCGTTTGGCGCAAGCGCAACTCAGTCGCCGGCTGGCCCGCTGGACCCGGTTGTACCCGGACGTGCGGGTCGAGCCGGCCGTCATTCGGGAAAGCCTGTCCCGCTACCTGACCCGCATGGCGGACTCCGGCCGGCTTTTCGTCACCGACTCGCGCACAGCCAGTGACCTGTGTGGTGCGTACAGCACCGGTTGCTCGATGCTGACCGTACGTTGCGGCAACTTGTGAGAGTTGAGGAGGCGCGCCTTGGTGAAGGTCTTCTTGGTCGACGATCACGAGGTAGTGCGGCGTGGTCTGATCGACCTGCTGGGCGCCGACCCGGAACTCGACGTGGTCGGGGAGGCGGGCTCGGTTGCCGAGGCCATGGCCAGGATTCCCGCCGCGTGTCCGGATGTGGCGGTGCTCGACGTGCGGTTGCCCGACGGCAACGGCATCGAGTTGTGCCGAGATCTGTTGTCGCGCATGCCCGATCTGCGTTGCCTGATCCTGACGTCGTATACCTCCGACGAGGCGATGCTGGACGCGATCCTGGCCGGCGCCAGCGGGTATGTCGTAAAAGACATCAAGGGAATGGAATTGGCGCGCGCCGTCAAAGACGTGGGCGCCGGGCGATCCCTGCTGGACAATCGCGCGGCGGCCGCGCTGATGGCAAAACTGCGTGGGGCCACCGAAAAGCATGACCCGTTGTCCGGCCTCACCGACCAGGAACGGACGCTGCTGGGCCTACTCAGCGAGGGCCTGACCAACAAGCAGATCGCCGACCGGATGTTCCTGGCCGAAAAGACGGTGAAAAACTACGTGTCCCGGTTGCTGGCCAAACTGGGCATGGAGCGCCGGACCCAAGCCGCAGTATTCGCAACGGAATTGAAGCGCGCGCGGCCAGCCGATGGATGACGTGCCGCCCACGACGGACCAAGGCGATGGCGGGATGCGGCCGCTGCGCGACACGCTGTCCCAACTGCGTCTGCGCGAGCTTCTGGTCCAGGTACAGGACCGGGTCGGGCAGATCGTCGAGGGCCGTGACCGTCTCGACGGGTTGGTGGAAGCCATGCTGGTGGTTACGTCGGGGCTCGAACTCGACGCCACACTGCGCTCGATCGTGCACTCGGCGACCAATCTGGTCGACGCCCGGTACGGCGCTCTGGAAGTCCACGACCGGGACAACCGCGTGCTGCAGTTCGTCCACCAGGGCATCGACGAGCAAACCGTCCGTCGTATCGGCCACCTGCCCGAAGGTCTGGGTGTCATCGGCTTCCTCATCGATGAACCCAAACCACTACGCCTGGACGACCTTTCGCGGCATCCCGCTTCCATCGGGTTTCCACCGAACCACCCGCCTATGCGGACGTTCCTGGGCGTGCCGGTCCGGGTGCGCGAGGAATCGCTCGGCACGCTTTACCTGACCGACAAGACCACCGGCCAGCCGTTCAGCGACGACGACGAGGTGCTGGTCCAGGCCCTGGCCTCGGCCGCGGGCATCGCGATCGCGAATGCCCGGCTCTACCAGGAGGCCAAGGCGAGACAGTCCTGGATCGAGGCCACCCGCGACATCGCCACCGAGTTGCTGTCCGGCACCGAACCCGCGACCGTGTTCCGGCTGGTGGCCGAGGAGGCGCTGAAGCTGACCGGGGCGGACGTGGCCCTGGTCGCCATTCCGGACGAGAACCTGCCGGCGGCCGAGGTGCAGGAACTGCTGGTGATCGAGACGGCCGGCGGCGTTCCGGGTTTGGCTGTCGGGCAGACCATTCCAGTTACCGGTACCTCACTTGGCGATGTCTTCGTCAACGGAACCCCGCGACGCGTGGACCGCATCGACCTGGACGGCGTAGACGGTGCGGGCCCCGCCCTGCTATTGCCGTTGCGGGCCACTGACACCATCGCCGGCGTCGTGGTCGTGGTGCGCCAAGGCAGGCCGGGCTCGTTCACCGACGAACAACTCGAGATGATGGCCGCGTTCACCGACCAGGCCGCGGTGGCCTGGCAGTTGGCCACGTCGCTACGCGGGCTGCGCGAACTCGACGTGCTGACCGACCGCGACCGCATTGCGCGTGACCTGCACGACCACGTCATCCAGCGGCTCTTCGCAGTCGGCCTGTCGCTGCAGGGCACCGTTGGCCGGTCACGTGAACCCCAAGTGCAGCAGCGACTTTCCGAAGCCGTCGACGATCTTCAGGCGGTCATTCAGGAAATCCGGACGACCATCTTCGACCTGCACGGAGCCTCGCAGGGCGTAACCCGGTTGCGGCAACGGATCGACGAGGCGGTAGCCCAATTCGCCGGCTCGGGGTTGCGCACCACCGTCCAGTACGTCGGCCCGCTGTCGGTGGTCGACTGCACGTTGGCCGACCACGCCGAGGCGGTCGTTCGCGAGGCGGTGAGCAACGCCGCGCGGCACGCCGAGGCCACCACGCTGTCGGTCCGGGTCAAGGTCGAAGACGACCTGTGCATCGAGGTGAGCGACAACGGCCGCGGGATGCCCGACGAATACACCGGCAGCGGCCTGACGAACCTGTGGCGGCGTGCGCAGGAGGTTGGTGGTGAATTCACCATAGGGAGCACCCCCGCCTCGGGCGGAACGCTGCTGCGCTGGTCAGCCCCGCTGGTCCAGTAAGCTCGTCCACTCGACGACGCGGGAAAGCCTGCGCCGCGGCGTTGCCGGCAACGGATCGGCGTTGATCGGCGCCCAGCCCACGCGTAGCAGCATCTGCGGATAGCCGCTGGCGCCGAAGACGTCGGCGCGCACCGCCTCGCGCGTCTCGCGGATCTCCAGGGGCTCGGTGATGGGGCAGCATGCCAACCCCATCGACGTCGCGGTCAACAAGACGACGCTGGTTGCTTCGCCGGCCCGCAGCCGGGCCAGCCGGTCGTCCTTCTCGGTGCCGAGCGCCAGGATCGCCGCGCTGTCGTCGGCGGGGGAGATGCCCGACGGCTGAGCCAGACCGGCGCCGGCGAACACACGTCCGGGGATCGGCGCGCCGGCCTCCGGCGGCGGCGTGCTGCGGGCCGGGACCCCGGCGACCGCACCGTATCGCCCGCTCCACGCGGTGAGCTCGCGCATGTACTCGTCATCGGTCAGATGGTCGTGAATAGACTGCTTCACAATGACTCTCATCCTGTCCACGGCGTCGACCTGGCGGAGCATGACCCCGCTGCGAGCCGCCCGCGCGGCCATCTGGGCGATGTCTCCGCCGGGCACCGGCCACGAGCTGTAGGCGCGCCGGTCGGTCCGTCGGCGCGGAATCGCCGCCGCGAGCGCGACATCGGCCTGATCGGGTACGTGCGGCTGGACCTCGATCGTGGCCAGGTGGCGGGGGTTGTCGGGATCGGGCAGCCGACTGACCTTGGCCTGCCAGCCCATCGCCGCCAAAGCGACAACGCAATGATGTAGCGCGACACCACAACTGACGATCAGGTCCCGCCCGTCCGGGTCGGTGCTGTGCAGCTGCATGTCCGGTTCGGAGAACAGATCCAGGTTCGCGGCGCCCACCCGCCACCGCCACGGCTGCGTGTTGTGAATGGAGGGTGCGCGGGTGGCCAGCGTGAGCACTGTCCGGAGGGTCTCGGCGTCGGGGAATTGGGCGTTCATCGCTGCCTCTCTGGTCCGACAAGCCTCAACGATGGGGGTCATCGCTCCAGGATCGTCCGGTCGGGCCGGCCCCGGCAGGGCACGAAGCCCCCGGCGGCGAAGGACTTTCGGCCCTGCCCGACCCGCCATTACCAGGGGAAAGTGGTACTGCGGGTTGCAGATAAAACTCACGGAGGTGCGGGTCATGGACCACCTGACGACACTCGATGCCGGGTTCCTCAAGGCCGAAGACGCCGACCCGCGGGTCAGTCTGGCCATCGGTGGTCTCGCGGTCATCGAAGGACCGGCACCGCAACAGAGCGCGCTGGTGTCGGCATTCGCCGAGCGGATACGGGCCTGCCCACGGTTCGGTCAGCGGTTACGGCTGCACCCGTTCGACCTCGGCGCTCCCGAATGGGTGGACGACCCCGACTTCGACATCGATCGGCACGTGCGGCGCATTGCACTCCCGCACCCCGGTGACGAGCGTGAGCTCTACCGGGTGATCGCCGATGCGATGGCTCGGCGCCTGGACCGCGATCGGCCGCTATGGGAACTGTGGGTCATCGAGGGACTCACCGACGACCGGTGGGCGATGCTGACCAAGGTGCACCACTGCATGGCCGACGGAATCGCGGCCACGCACGTGCTCGCCGGGCTGTGCGACGACGGGATCAGCGACAGTTATGCGCACACCGTTCGGGCGGCCGACGAGCAAAAGAATCCGTTCAGCGCGCTGGGTCGCTTGTGGAAGGCGCCGACCGCCGTCGCAGCGGGCGTGGTGCGCGCGGCCCAGGGTGCCGGCCAGATAGCCGCCGGGCTGTTGAACCCTGCCCCCTCGCCACTGACCGGGCCGCTAAGCGATCTGCGTCGCTACAGCGGGGCCCGCGTCGCGCTGGCCGACATCGAGCAGGTCTGCCAGGCGTTCGACGTGACGATCAATGATGTTGCGTTGGCCGCGATTACCGAGAGCTACCGCAATGTCCTGGTGGAACGCGGCGAGCGGCCGCTGCCCGACTCACTGCGCACTTTGGTGCCGGTGTCGGTGCGGGGTGCCGATGCCTTCCGCAAGACCGACAACCGGGTGTCGGTGATGCTTCCGAATCTGCCGGTTGACGAAGAGGACCCGGTGCAGCGGCTACGGATCGTGCACGCGCGTTTGGGCCGGACGAAGGCGAGCGGCCAGCGGCAGGCCGGAAATGTGTTCGTGTCCTTGGCGAATCGCATTCCGTTCCCGTTGACCGCGTGGGCGGCCGGGTTCTTGATGCGGCTACCGCAGCACGGCGTGGTGACCGTGGCGACGAACGTGCCGGGACCGCGCCGTCCGCTGCGGGTGATGGGCCGGCGGGTGCTAGGGGTGTTCCCGGTGCCGCCACTCGCGATGCACCTGCGGACCGGCGTGGCGATGCTCAGCTACGCCGATGACCTGTTCTTCGGGATTCTCGCCGATTACGACGTCGTCTCCGACGCCGACCAGCTGGCCCGCGGCATCGAGGCCGCGGTAGCGCGGCTGGTGTCGATCAGCAAGCGGCGCAAGACAACTCGCACTCGCGGGCCACTATCCCTGGTGGTCTGATGGGTGCATGTTTCGTCGACTTCGACGCGCCCACGTGACTCATACCTAGTCTGGCTCTGGACCGAACCTGAACTCGCGGCCGGTGACTTCGGAGGGGGTCACCCGCACGTAGTGAATCTTCGGGGTCGCGGTCCACGGAATCACCTGGGCGCGATCGGCTTTCTCGATCTCGGCATCGGTGCGTAGCAGCCTTGCGCGACCCCTGACGATCACGCTCCACCCTTCGACGACGTTGTGGTCGTCGGCCTCGAAGACCACCGTGCTGTTCGCCACGGCAGAAAACAGCTTGGTGCCCTCCGCGGTCCGAAACAGCACGGTGCGGTCTTGTACGGCAAAGTTGACCGGGAAGATCTCTGGCTCGCCGGCAAACGTGGTCACCAGCCGACCCAGCGCAACGCCGCCCAGCCGGCTCCAGCTTTCGTCTTCGGACAGGACGGTAACGGGCTCATCGGCCATGGGTGCGACCTTTCTCGGATGTCTGACGAATCTCCAGCACGCTATCTAGCGGCCGCCGCGGTGTCGGGGCGGGGGGATCCTCCATCGGCGGCACGATGCCCACGCGGATCAAAGCTTGCGGTTCACCGTGCTGACCGATGAGGCCGCGCACGATGTCGCGACTGTCGCTCGACTCGATCAGATGGGTCAACACGCAAGTGGCCATGCCCACCATTGTGCATTCGAGCAAGACGGTCGACAGCACCTCGCCGCACCGCAGCACGTCCAGCCGCGTGTCCTCCGGTGTCGACAGCACAAGGATTTTCGACTCGTCTGCGGTGATCTCAGTGCGGCGATCCTGGTGGCCCCTGACCGGAAAGTCCCGGCCCACGTCCACCCGGAGGCGCTCGGTATCTGATGCCAGCGCGCTGGGCGGCACACCTTGCGCCAATGCGAATGGCGAAGTCCACCATTGTAGTTCGGCATGGTAGAACGAATCGTCGCGGCGCAGGGCTTCGGAGAGCTGCGACGCCTCCGCCAACCGTGGCCGCAGGTCGTCGGAAAGGACGTCGAGCGTCACCTCAGCGTCGTCGAATGTGCTGCGTAGCACGGGTTCGAAGCGGTGCCAGTAGGTGGGGGAATCGAACGGCAGCCGATCTGTTCGTCGGTGCAGGATCGCCTCGGCGCGGGCTTGCTGCGCCGCGGTGAGGTGGTCGATGGGGCCGAATTCGACGGTGGCCAAATGGTCGGGGTCATTCGGGTTGGGGAACCGGGTGATTCGCACCCGCGACTTCGCAGCCGTCATCGCGATACGAAAGTGGTCGAGCACGGCGCCACAACTCAGGATCGCCTCCCGACCCGAATGGTCTGTGGCGGGGACGGTTCGGCGGCGATCGACGAACAGATGCGCGATGCTTCTGTCCGGGGCGGATTCGACGACCCAACGCCAGGGTTGGCTGTTGTGCACGGACGGCGCCCGGCAGGCCAGCAGGACCGCGTTCTCGAGCACCTCTATGTCCACAGCACCGACGCTATGACGACTTGTCTTGGCCCAATAGGGCCATTGGTCCTCTCCGCCAAACCACCTGTGTCACTTTGCGTTCGCGCTTTCTCGACGTGTTGTCCGGCGGTGTCCAGGGTTCGGCACCAAAGTTGGGCCGCGTTGTGACACCATTTGTGCCATCGAGAGTCGGCAAGCGAAGGAGGCGGCCGTGGGATTGGGCGACGACGCCGACGAGGCACGAGCCAGACAAGAGGCTGAGTACGCAGCAGAACTCGCGCAACGTCGGCAAAACTGGGCCGCGGTAGACGGTTTGGTCAAAGAGTTCGTTGCCGAGGCCGTTGCGCGTAACACACGCAAGGCGCGCGGCGTCTTCATGAATCGCAGGTATTGGCAGGTGCGGTCGGCGGAATCCGAGGGGGACTACCTGGTGATTTGGCCGAACGGAAAATGGGAGCTCCGGCGCGATTCAGGTGCCGACAGTTACCAAAGTTTGGCGTGGTGGCGCGACCCGGACAAGGGCCCTCGGGGAGCCAATCCGGTCGATGGCCTCAGAGAAGGCGCCCTGCGGTTGCTCAATAGCTGTTAGCAAGCATCGACTTGCGTTTTCTCTGGCATCCTGAACGCATGAGTAAGGAAATCGATCGGGTCCGCGCCAAGAGTGCTCTCGAAGTGGTCAAGCAGAACCCCGGGATTGTGCTCTTCGCGCTGTCCCCGTTCATCGCGCTGGTGGCTGTCATCTGGGTGTTCGCCGGCACGACGTGGGGCATCGTGGCGACCCTGGCGCTGCTGCTCGCCGGCGGAGCGTTCATCGCCCTCAAGCGCTGACGCCCGGGCATGCGTTCGTGGTGGGGTTGGGGCACCGTCGAGGACGCGCTGTCCGAGGATGAGACGCGGGCTCTCGAGTCGCGGGTCGCCGCGTTGCTGCCGGGCCATGACCTGACAGATCACCGCCCGCCGGACCCGAGCCAGCTCGGGTTGGCGGCGCCGCGGATCACTCCGCCGCCGTCGCTGGCCAGTCTGTGCTCGGCGGACCCCGTGGATCGGGCCGGGCATGCGCGCGGCAAGGCTTTTCGCGACGTGGCGCGCAACCTGCAGGGCCACCTCGATCGCGTCCCCGACCTGATCATCCGGCCGCGCAGCGAACATGAAGTGGTCAACGTGCTCGACTGGTGTACGCGCGAGGGGATTCCCGCGATTCCCTACGGCGGCGGCAGCTCGGTGGTGGGCGGCGTCGAACCGCGCTTCGACGGGCCGGCGGTCACGGTGGACGTGTCCGTCATGAGCTCGGTGCTGGAGGTCGACCGGATCAGCCGGGCCGCGCGCATCCAGGCCGGTGCGCTCGGGCCGTGGATCGAGCAACAGTTGCGTGGGCATGGTCTGACGCTGCGCCACTTTCCGCAGTCGTTTGCCTTTTCCAGCCTCGGCGGGTGGCTGGCCACCCGCGCCGGCGGGCACTTCGCGACGCTGTACACCCATATCGATGACCTGACCGAGTCGCTGCGGGTGGTCACCCCGGCCGGGGTCGGCGAGTCACGGCGGCTGCCCGGATCCGGTGCCGGGCCGTCCTCGGACCGGTTGTTCCTGGGCTCCGAGGGCTCGCTCGGCATCATCACCGAGGCGTGGATGCGGTTGCAGGACCGGCCGCAGTGGCAGGTCACCGCCTCGGTGGCGTTCGACGACTGGGCCGCCGCGGTGGCCGCGACGCGAATGATCGCGCAGGCCGGCCTCTACCCGGCCAACTGCCGGCTCCTCGACCCGGCCGAGGCGTTCCTGAATGCCGGCACGCCGGTCGGCGGCGGGCTGCTGGTGCTCGCCTTCGAGTCGGCCGATCATCCGATCGACCCCTGGCTCGACCGCGCCATCGAGATCGCCACCGAACACGGCGGCACCGTCACCGCCCGACGTAGCCGCGAAAGCGACAGTCACACAACCGAAAACGATGCCTCAGCTACCTGGCGCTCGGCGTTCCTGCGGATGCCCTACCAGCGCGACGCCCTCGCTCGTCGCGGCGTCATCGCCGAGACCTTCGAAACCGCTTGCACCTGGGACGGATTCGACGCTCTGCACGCCGCGGTGACCGAGGCCGCCCGCACGGCGATCCAGCGGGTCTGCGGGGCGGGTGTGGTGACCTGCCGGTTCACCCACGTCTACCCCGACGGTCCGGCCCCGTACTACGGCATCTACGCAGCCGGACGCTGGGGCTCACTCGACGCGCAGTGGGACGAAATGAAAGCCGCAGTGTCCGAAGCGATCAGCACAACCGGCGGCACCATCACCCACCATCACGCCGTCGGCCGGGACCACCGTCCCTGGTATGACCGGCAGCGCCCGGACCCGTTCGGCGCGGCCTTGCGCGCGGCCAAGTCCGCGCTCGACCCGGCCGGCATTCTCAACCCCGGGGTGCTTGTCGACCCGTAAATGCTTGCGACCGCTTCGATGATCAGCCGTGCCCGATGCGTAACAGCTCGGCCAGGTTCGGCAGCTTGACCCGGGGACGCCCGTGCGGTTCGCCGGCCGCCCGCTCGAATTGGTCGATGATGTCCCAATGAGCCGACGTGACCAGCTTCGGCTGGCGTGAGGCCAGCCACTCGACCAGTTTGTCGGCATGGTCGTCGGGGAAATCCGCGAGCTCGCCCCCCTCTTGGGAGCCGGCCAGATCTGCCAGCAAGGTGTCGACGGTGTCCTGGGAGTCCTTTTTGTTGGTGCCGATTACGCCCGTCGGCCCGCGTTTGATCCACCCGACGACGTATTCGTTGCGGCTGCCCGCCACCCGGCCGTCGGTGTGCGGAATGGTCGCGCTCTTGTCGTCGAACGGCAGCCCCGGGGTGGGCAGGCCGCGGTAGCCGACCGACCGCACCACCAACTGAACCGGCAGTTCCTCGCGCTCGCCGGTGTCCCTGGCCGATGTCCGCCCGCTTTCGTCGGTGACCAGCTCGTTGCGGCCGAGCACGATCGCCTCTACCCTGCCGTCGCCCTTGATCTCGATCGGTGACGTCAGGAACCGGAACACCATCCGCCGGTGTCCCGGGCGGAGTTCGCGACCCACATAGCCGCGCAGTGCGGCGATGTTCTGCTTGGTGACCTTGCCCACCGCGGCGGCGTCCTCGTCGGTGATGCCCTCCAGCTCGGCGGCATCGACCACCACGTCGACCCCTTCGAGGTCGGCGAGCTCGCGCAACTCGAGCGTGGTGAACGCGGCTTGCAGCGGCCCACGGCGCCCGACGATCACCACTTCCTCCACACCGCGCGGCCGCAGTGAGTCCAAAGCGTGGTCGGCGATATCGGTGGCGGCCAGCGCATCCGGGTCGGTGATCAGGATGCGCGCGACGTCGAGTGCGACGTTGCCGTTGCCGATCACGACCGCCCGGGCGCCCGACAGGTCCGGTGCCATCTCGTGGAAGTTCGGGTGCGCGTTGTACCAGCCGACGAAATCTACTGCGGCGACGCTGCCGGGCAGGTCCTCACCGGGAATGTTCAGCGCGCGGTCGGACTGCGCCCCCACGGCGTAGATGACCGCGTCGTACTGCTCGGCGAGCTCGGCGGACTCGACGTGATCGCCCACGATCACGTTGCCGAAGAAGCGGAACCGGGGATCGGCGGCGGTCTTTTCGAACTGCTTGCTGATCGACTTGATCTTGGGATGGTCGGGCGCCACGCCCGAGCGCACCAGCCCCCACGGCGTCGGCAGCATCTCCAGCATGTCGACGGCGACATCGATCTCCTCGGACGCGTCGGCCGCTTTCAGCAAAGATGCCGCTGCGAAGAAACCCGACGGCCCGGAGCCGACGATCGCGACATGGTATGGACGCATACTCAACCTTCTGTTGGTGCCCGGCTGCGGCGCAAAGGGGCTGGGGAAGGGGCTGGGCCGCAGTCGCGCGGTGCACACGATTGTCAATTGATGCTAAACGCTCTGCTGCTGGTCGCGGTGTGGAGAGGGGCGCCGGTAACGTGGGCGGCTGTGGAACCCGACCGTCAAGCCGACATTGCCGCCCTCGACTCCACCCTGACCACGGTGGAAAGGGTGCTCGATGTGGACGGTCTGCGCCGCCGCATCGAGAAACTGGAAGTTGAGGCATCCGATCCCAAACTGTGGGACGACCAGACCCGCGCACAGAAAGTCACGAGTGAGCTATCCCACACGCAGGGGGAGCTACGCCGGGTCGAGGAACTGCGGCAGCGCCTCGACGACCTGCCAGTGCTCTACGAGCTCGCCGCCGAGGAGGAAGGCGCGACGGCCGCCGACGCGCTGGCCGAAGCCGACGCCGAACTCAAGTCGTTACGCGCCGACATCGAGGCCACCGAAGTGCGCACGTTGCTGTCTGGCGAGTACGACGAGCGTGAGGCGCTGCTGACGAGCCGCTCCGGCGCCGGCGGGGTGGACGCCGCCGACTGGGCCGAGAGGCTGATGCGGATGTACATCCGCTGGGCCGAACAGCACAAGTACGGCGTCGAAGTGTTCGATACCTCATACGCCGAAGAGGCCGGCATCAAGAGCGCCACCTTCGCCGTGCACGCGCCGTTCGCCTACGGCACGCTGTCCGTCGAACAGGGCACTCACCGGCTGGTGCGGATCAGCCCGTTCGACAATCAGAGCCGGCGGCAGACGTCGTTCGCCGAAGTCGAGGTGCTGCCTGTGGTGGAGACCACAGACCACATCGACATACCCGAGGGCGATGTGCGGGTAGACGTGTACCGCTCGAGTGGGCCGGGCGGCCAGTCGGTGAACACCACAGACTCCGCGGTTCGGCTCACCCACATACCGACCGGTATCGTGGTCACTTGCCAGAACGAGAAGTCGCAGCTTCAGAACAAGGTCGCCGCGATGCGCGTTCTTCAGGCAAAGTTGTTGGAGCGCAAGCGCTTAGAAGAGCGTGCAGAGCTCGACGCATTGAAAGGGGACGGCGGCAGCTCCTGGGGTAACCAGATGCGGTCCTACGTGCTGCATCCGTACCAAATGGTCAAGGATTTGCGAACCGAATACGAGGTCGGCAATCCGGCCGCCGTCCTGGACGGAGACATCGACGGATTCCTGGAAGCGGGGATCCGCTGGCGAAACCGGAAAGATGACAACTGACACAACTGTTAATGCAATAGCCATCGCCGCAGCGACCAACCACTGGCATCAATACTGGAACGCATTCTGGCAAGAGCATGCCGCCCAGCAGGGTCTGCGGATCGTCATATTGCTGATCGGGGCGGTACTGGCGGCACGATTCGTGAGCTGGGTGGCGCAGCGGGTGAGCGAGCGCCTTTACGCCGGCTTCGCCGAAAGCGACGCGTTGGTGCCGTCGGAGGCGACCAAGCACCGTCAGCTGCTCGCGTCGGTGATCCGCTGGGTGTCGGTCGTGATCATCGCCATCGTCGTCATGATGCAGATCAGCGACATCGTGCGGTTACCGGTCGGCGGCCTGATAGCGCCGGCCACCGTGATAGGCGCCGCACTGGGTTTCGGTGCTCAGCAACTGGTCAAGGACCTGCTCTCCGGCTTTTTCATCATCCTCGAGAAGCAGTACGGCTTCGGTGATCTAGTCGCGCTGACCGTTTCGGGGGTTGCCGACGAGGCGCGCGGCACCGTCGAGAATGTGACGTTGCGGGTGACCAGACTGCGTTCCGCCGATGGCGAGGTTTTCACCATTCCCAACGGCCAGATCGTCAAGGCGGCCAACCTCTCCAAGGACTGGGCGCGGGCGGTGCTGGACATCCCGGTGTCGACCACCGCCGACCTCAACCGGGTCAACGAGGTATTGCACAAGGAGTGTGAGAACGCCCGCGACGACAAGGTGCTGGGGGAGTTGCTGTTGGACGCGCCCACCGTGATGGGTGTTGAAAGTATCGAAGTCGACACCGTCACCCTGCGCCTGGTGGCCCGCACGCTGCCGGGCAAGCAGTTCGAGGCGGGCCGGCGACTGCGTTTTCTGGTGGTCCAGGCACTCGAGCGCGCCGGCATCCTGACCGCTGCCGACGCGACGTTGGGCTTGGTCGGCGATGCTTCGGTTCCTGCCGCAGAAAAGGAGGAAAGCGCGCGGTCAGGGACCGACAAGAAGATCCACGGCTCGGTGTAACGCTTGATGAAACTCACATTCAATCTCTTCGAGAAACCCGCTGAGGACGAGAACAAGCGCTGGCCACGCTATGTGTTCGGCGGACGGTTCCGCACGTCGACGCTGGCGCTCATCATGGCGTTCTGCGCGCTGCAGTGGGTCCAGGCGACATCGGCGAAGACGACTCCGCCCCAACCGCCGCCACCGCCGGGCTACACCACCGACAACAAGGGTGGCAACGGGAGCTACATCCCCGACCCCAACTCCGACTACACCGTGGTGCCGCGCACCCGAGTGCAGCCGCCATCCCCGACCACTACGCCGCCGACCGTGCCGCCTACCACTACTACTACGACGACCACACCGCCGTTCGTGCTGCCGACGCTGCCGTGCATACCGCCGTTCTGCAACCCCAACACCACGCCCAATCCGCCGAGTCCGGGGCCGGCTCAGCAACCCCCGCCGGGGCCGGGTCCGGTGCCCACTTCGGCCCCACCCGCCCGTTGATCGTCGCGAGCCGGCGAAAATCACCGCTACACTGGCGTGCCGTGATGATCACGCTGGACCATGTCAGCAAGCAGTACAAGTCGTCCGCGCGTCCGGCGTTGGATGACATCAACGTCAAGATCGACAAGGGTGAGTTCGTATTCCTGATCGGCCCGTCGGGCTCGGGCAAGTCGACGTTCATGCGCCTGCTGCTCGCCGCGGAGACGCCGACAACCGGTGACGTCCGGGTCTCGAAGTTCCATGTGAACAAGTTGCGCGGTCGCCACATACCGCGGCTGCGCCAGGTGATCGGCTGCGTCTTCCAGGACTTCCGCTTGCTGCAGCAAAAGACGGTGTTCGACAACGTCGCCTTCGCGCTGGAGGTGATCGGCCGGCGCGCCGACACGATCAACCGCGTGGTGCCTGACGTATTGGAGACGGTTGGCCTGTCCGGTAAAGCCAGCCGGTTGCCAAACGAGCTGTCCGGTGGCGAGCAACAGCGGGTCGCGATCGCGCGTGCATTCGTCAACCGGCCGCTGGTACTGCTGGCCGACGAGCCCACCGGCAACCTCGACCCCGATACCAGTCAGGACATCATGGATTTGTTGGAACGCATCAACCGCACCGGGACGACGGTGCTGATGGCGACGCACGACCACCACATCGTCGACTCGATGCGCCAGCGTGTGGTCGAACTTTCACTGGGCAGGCTGGTTCGTGACGAGCAGCGCGGCGTGTACGGGATGGATCGTTAAGTGCGCTTCGGCTTCCTGCTCAACGAGGTCCTGACCGGCCTTCGTCGCAACGTCACCATGACGATCGCGATGATCCTGACGACCGCGATCTCGGTCGGCTTGTTCGGCGGCGGTCTGCTGGTCGTCCAATTGGCGCATCACTCGCGGGAGATCTACCTCGACCGGGTCGAGACGCAGGTCTTCCTCAACGAGGACATCTCCGCCAACGACCCGGACTGCACAAGCGACCCGTGCAAGGCGGTGCGGGAAAAGATCGATGCCCGGACCAAGGACGTCAAGTCGGTCCACTTCATCAACCAGCAACAGGCCTACGACGACGCCATCCGTAAGATCCCGGAGTTCAACGGGGTGGCCGGCCGCGACTCGTTCCCGGCGTCGTTCATCGTCAAGCTGTACAACCCCGAACAGCACACGGAATTCGATGACGCCATGCGGAGCCAACCCGGGGTGCGCGGCGTCCTGAACCAGAAAGACCTGATCGACCGGTTGTTCGCCATCCTGGACGGTTTGAGCAACGTCGCGTTCGCGGTCGCGCTGGTGCAGGCCGTCGGGGCGATCCTGCTGATCGCCAACATGGTGCAGGTAGCGGCCTACACGCGGCGCACGGAGATCGGGATCATGCGTCTGGTGGGCGCCAGCCGATGGTACACGCAGCTGCCGTTCCTGGTGGAGGCGATGCTGGCGGCGGCGATCGGCGTGGGCATCGCCATCCTCGGTTTGGTCGCGGTGCGGGCGTTGTTCCTGGAAAACGCGCTGAGCCAGTTCTACAAAGCCAACCTGATCGCCAAGGTCGACTACGCCGACATCCTTTACATCTCGCCCTGGCTGTTCGTGCTGGGTGTGGCGATGGCCGCGTTGACGGCGTATGTGACCTTGCGCATATACCTGCGGCGGTAGTCGTGGCCAAAGATCCGTCCGGCAAACGCGCCGGCAAACAGATCATCGCCAGCAACCGCAAGGCCCGGCACGACTACTCGATCCTGGACGTGTACGAGGCCGGGGTGGCGCTGCAGGGCACCGAGGTGAAGAGCCTGCGGGAGGGGCACGCGTCGCTGGTCGACGCCTTTGCGACCGTCGACGACGGCGAAGTGTGGCTGCGCAACCTGCACATTCCGGAGTATCAGCATGGCAGCTGGACCAATCATGATCCGCGCCGTAGCCGCAAGCTGCTGCTGCACCGCCACCAGATCGACACCCTGATCGGCAAGATCCGCGACGGCAACCTCGCACTGGTGCCGTTGTCGCTGTATTTCTTCGAGGGGAAGGTCAAGGTCGAGCTCGCGTTGGCGCGCGGGAAGCGGGCCTATGACAAACGCCAGGACATGGCCCGCCGTGACGCCCAGCGCGAGGTGGTCCGGGAGTTGGGCCGCCGAGCCAAGGGGATGTGACCCGGGGAAGAATCTGGCGGCCTACTATCCGAGCATGGCCGACCGACCGATCACAAAGCTCGACAAGTCCGACGTCCTGTCCGGCCTGTTTGCCGTGTGGGACGACATCGATGCACTGCTGGACGGGCGGCCCGAGACGGACTGGCAGGCGCCGAGCGCGTTGCCCGCGTGGGACGTGAAGGCGGTGGTTTCCCACATCATCGGGACGGAGTCATTTCTGAGCGGTATCGCGCCACCGCAACCAGACGTCGACGTCAAGGCGTTGGAGCACGTGCGCAACGACATCGGAGCGTTGAACGAGTGCTGGGTTCGCCATCTCAGCGGGGAATCGGGTGCCGAGGTGCTCGAGCGCTTCCGCTCGGTGACCAAGGTCCGACGCGAGGCCTTGCCGGCCATGTCCGATGACGACTGGAACGGGCAGACAGTGACGCCGGTGGGCCCCGAGAGTTACGGGCGGTTCATGCGGGTGCGGGTCTTCGACTGCTGGATGCACGGGCAAGACATCCGGGTGGGGTTAAAGCGCCCCTCGTCCGACGCCGAGATCGACGGGCCTGCGTTGCGGCTGTCCCTCGACGAGATCACCACCAGCATGGGCTTCGTGGTTGGCAAACGCGGCAAGGCGCCCGACGGGTCACGCGTCCTATTCGACCTGACCGGTCCGATGGCCCGCAGCATCCGCGTGAGCGTCGATGCTCGGGCTCAGGTCGTCGACGACTTCGGCGGCCAAGAGCCGACGGCGACCATCCGGATGGACGCGCTGCAGTTCACCAGGCTGGCCGGCGGCCGCCCGATGTGCCCGGCGCGGGCCCAGGACGTCGAACTCGAGGGTGACAAGGACGTCGCGGCCCGGATCGTCGAGAATCTGAATTTCGTGATCTGATCACCGCGGTGGTGGGGGGATGCCGGCGCGGATTCTGCCGACCTCGGCACGGGCGAAGCGCACCCGATCGGTGTCGGCGCCGCGGGCGGCGGCCAATTCATCGGCGAGGCTGTACACGGCGTTGAGGACGTAGCGGGCCTGTCTGCGTTCCCGACGGTTACGGCCAGCCTTGCGAAAGGTCTTGCGGGCCTTGCGGTTACCGGCCGCCGCCTCGAGTTCGGCCGGAGTGATCGCGTGGCGGGCCTGCTCGGGGGTCATGACGGCGCGCACGAATTCCCGTTCCCGCTTTGCGGTCAACCGGTAGACGCCCACGCCGATGGCGAGGGCCGTGACGATCACCCCGACGAGCAGTCCGATCAGCAGCAGCGCGTGCGCGCCGGCGATGCTGGCCACCGAGTCCCACGTCCCGTGCAACAGCATCGCCGTCGCCACCAGCAACAGACCCCGCCCGATCCTGCGCGGTTCGGCGGGCCGGCCTAACAGATAGACCAATCCGGCGCAGAAGACCGCGCTGTAAAGGATGTGCGCGGCAACGCCGCTGACCATTCGTATGACGATGGTGCCGATCGACGCCCCGATTTGATTTGCACCGAACTCGCTGCCGGCCGACGTCATCGCATAGAGGATGTCCTCGACGATCTGGAATCCCAGACCGATGAACGCACCCAGGATGAGGCCGTCGAACGCGGTGCGCACCTGCCGGGGCGCCAGCGCGATGAGCAGCAGCAATCCCGCACCTTTGGCCCATTCTTCGGTGAAGGGGGCCGCCAGCCCGGCGCCCCAGTTCAGCGCCCAGGCCTGCCCGAAGACCTTCGCATAAAGTGCCAGGATAGCGCTGTTCGCATTCGCTGCCATCGCCCCGGTGGCGGCGAACCCGCCCCACAGAAAGGCGGCGACCATGAGCTTGGCGGGGAGTTTGGCGTAGTGGTCGATGTGCTGCGTAAACCACCAGAACAGCGCCGCGTAGATGCCGAAGGATGTCACCGCCAACCCGATCGCCGGGCCGTAGGCGTCGAACTGGCTGGCCAGGATGGTTAAGAAGATCAGGATTCCGATCCCGACCAGCATCAGATATCCCCAGAACGCAAGGTTGCGTGGCTGGTAGAAGACGAACCGTCGGCCCCAGCCGGAAAGGTCGAGCGCGTCGTCGCGGGCGCGGTCGAGGTCGTCGAGCGTCGTCATCACCGCTGCCCCTCTCCGGCACGGTTGATGCTGCGGACCATCCGGATTACTCCGGCCGCTTCCTGTTCGCTGATGTCGGTCGGTCCGGTGGCGACGGCTTCCACTCCGCGACCGTCGAAGACGAATGCGACGAGCACGCCGCCGGAGTGCGGTCCGCTGACGCGCGCTACCGCACCCTGGCGGCCGTGATCGGTGACGATCGTCTTCTGCGCTCCGGTCACGCGGACGCCGCGACCGCGATTGAGGGCCTCGGAGGTCGCCTCGATCTGGTCGAGCAGTTTGTGAGCGTCGCCCTCGAACAGGCCCGTGTGAACCCGGAATCGCAGGGCTCCGTGTTCGACAACCGCGGTCGGGGGGTACGCACCGGACAACGGCGCATCGCCGGCGCGGACCCCGGATGTGATACCCCATCCGGCCTCCGGCACGAATGTCACCTCGCCTTCGAGCTGCATAACGTCGCCCGCTTTGACGATGTCGTGATAGGGCACCGCCGCGTTAACGAGCGGCAACACCACCGACATCGCGATGGCCAGCGCGAACACCACCAACGTCGGTGCGATGGTGCGCCGATCCAGGCCGAGGAATCGCACATCGGCCGGCACCCAGCCCTCTGGTTCGAGCCGCGACGCCGAGATCGGCGGGGAGTTATCGGTTTCGGGATCCGGCATGTTGACCAACCTCCGCTGCGGCAACATCTGAGTGGCGCCGGAATAGAGACTAACGGCGAGGAGGCGTATCCGAATGGCTACTGCCATGACAAGGCTTCAGCTTTTCCGGCCTGACTCCGTTGCGGACGCGATCGACCTCTTGCGGAGCTCGAAGGCCCCGGTCGATTCGCCGACGCAGCGCCGTTACCGATCCGACCGACACCTCGAGGCCGCATTCGAGTACGGACTGCGCCGACCGGAATGGGTGTGGGCGGCGCGGCGCGGCGAGCGCGTCGTCGGGACGGTCGCCGCGGCTGCCCCCGGACGCGACGACGTTCCCCGGATGATCGACCACGTCAGCGACCCCGGAGTTACGGCCACAGAATGCGCCGATTTCACCGCGCTTGCGACGCGCGCCAGCGACGACTTTGTGCCCATGGGCTGCGAAATGGTTTCGATTTTCTCGCCACCGGATGTTGCGTTCGAGGCGCCCGTCATCGCGCCGCTCACCGCGGCATTCCGAAGTTGCGGGTGGGAACCGCAACAAGCGATGCGCCACTACGAGACCGAGGTCCGTCCCGGTCTTGGCGACGGGATCGGCGGTGAGCTTCGGCTTGAACAGGTGGCTCGGGCCGACGACCGACACCTGGTGCGGGTGTACCCGCAGGTGTTCGCCGAGTCGCTGGACGAAGCGCATCGCGAGGCGCGGCAGCGACTCGGATTCGAGGCGGCGTGGCGCAACGAATTGGACCGCTTGCTCGCCGATGACCCAGTCGAGTGCATTCGACTGGCGTTCGATGCCGCGGGGCATTGCGTGGGTATGGTGTCCGGCCGGGTCATGGGCGGTGGCGTGGCATACGTCTTGTTCGTCGGGGTCGCGCAACCGTTCCGGGGCCGGGGCTACGGGCGCCAGCTGTTGGCGGCCATGACGCGCGAGTTGGTTCAGCAGGGTGCGACGATGCTGATCGGTGACACCGACTACTCCAACGCGCCCATGGCCAAAGCCTTCGCCGACGTCGGTTGGGTGCAGATCGAATCTCGCCTGGATATGAGCCGTCGGGCGGAGACCGGATCGGGACTTTAATTCCGTTGCCGCTGGTTGGTTACGGCGTAAGATGGGTTGTCCTGCCGAAAACCGGCAGGGATGCACGAAGCAGCAAAGACAAGGGGCTGAACGGTTTCGACTTCGCGCATCGAATCAAGGGAAGCGTGCCGGTGCAGGCAAGAGACCACCGTAAGCGTCGTTGCAACCTTATAAGCGCCGATTCTCATCAGCGCGACTACGCTCTCGCTGCCTAAGCGACAGCTAGTCTGTCGGACCGGGAACGCCCTCGACCCGGACCCCGGCATCAGCTAGAGGGATCCACCGATGAGTTCGGTCGCGGGACTCATCGGGACATTCACAGCGACTGGGATCGTCATCCTGGCTAGTTCGCGAGACCAGGAGATCCGAGCAGAGGCATAGCGAACTGCGCACGGAGAAGCCTTGAGGGAATGCCGTAGGACCCGGGTTCGATTCCCGGCAGCTCCACAGGAAAACAGCGGGTCAGAGCTTTAAGCTCTGCTGCCGCAGGCTGGGCCTGCAGCCCGTTCCGGGCCATGTCGTTGATTAATCGGTCACATGATGCGCGCTGAGCTCGCCGGTGATTAGGCGGGGAATGGCGAATTGCCGACTGTCGGTTCGCCGGTCGACGCGACGGTCAATGCAGTCGGGGCCTTCGACGAACACACTTTCCGGGACGGCAGCATCGAGCCCCGGCGGGTCGGGCCGGTTGTTGGCGGCCATCAGCTCGTCTGCGCTCGTCGCGGCAGTAACGGCCCACTCGTGGGCTGCCAGCCAGTCCGCCACCTCGGTCCGTTCCTCGTCGTAGAGTAGGTTGCCGGACTGCGTGAAGTCTTTGCCGCCCAGCTTGATCGCGGCCTGCCGATAGCGTTCCGTCTGCTCTTCCCGACGCGCGGAGCTGTCGGGGCTGAAGAAGTCGTTGGTGAATGCCTCTACCGCGACACGGCTCCCGGTAGCGCTGAGCGACTGGATCCGGTCGAAGAGCAGGTCCTGCGCGTCGGCCGTCAGATAGGGCAACAGTCCCTCGGCCGACCACGCCGTCGGAACGGACGGGTCGAACCCGGCCTCCGCCAGCGCCGTCGGCCAGTCCAGGCGCAGATCGATGCCGACGCTTACGTGCGAAGCGATCGGGCTGACCTCGTGAGATTCCAGTGTGCCGGTCTTGAATGCCAGCTACCTTGGGTTGGTCGATCTCATAGACCACAGATCCCGTTGGCCAGGCGAGTCGCCAGGCACGCGAGTCCAGACCGGCCGCCAAGATCACGGCCTGCCGGATGCCGTCACCGGCTGCCGCGAGAAAGTACTCGTCGAAAAACTTCGTCCGGCAGGCCGTATAGCCGAGCATCGCCTGCATCCGGTCCTCGAATTGCGGGTCGAGCTCGACCAGTTCGGCCGGCAACTCGTCGTCCAGGTAGATCTGCCAGATGCCGTCGCCGGCTGCTTCGAGGAACAGTTGTGCGTAGGGATCAACGATCAACGGGTCAGCGCGGTTGGTCTCGGCCGCACGGCCGCCGGCCACCCCTAACGCGGTCGCGCCGACGCTCTCGTTGATGTCCCAGGTGTCGTCGTCAGTTCTGGCCATCGGATTCCCCTTCGCCGACTTGTCGGAAACAGCTTTACCAGCCTATGGGAAACGTTAGCTGTGCTTACAAAATTCGCCAGGTACACCGGGCCGCGGCGATAAAGCGGCGCCTGGGGAAAACCTGCAAACCGAGAGCCGCGCCCTGGTCGCCGCCTAATCCGCCGGCGCTGAGTCGCGTTGGGCTACAGCACTGGTGACATATCACCAATGGGGTCGCGTCTTCTTCAGACGGCCGCACCGAGCTATGTAACGATGACAGGACTGGCTGTACGTAATTGGTCGGATCGTGGCCGCCACAGTTGGGGATTGGTAGAAGGGATGATGTCTGTCGAAAAACGGGGACAGGCCAAACTGTTCGATGCTTTGACGACCAAGGGCACTGCCTTCACTGTTGACGAGCGCCGCAGGTTCGGGCTGTTGGGTCTGCTGCCGCCCGCGGTGAAGACCCTCACGGAGCAAGTCGAGCACTGCTGGCATGAGTTCTCCACTCGCCGCGACGATCTGGACAAACACATCTATCTGCGCGCGTTGCAGGACCGCAACGAAACCCTGTTCTACCGGGTGCTGCGCGAGCACATCGCTGAAACCTTGCCGATCGTCTACACCCCCACCGTCGGTGAGGCCTGCCAGCGTTTCAGCGAAATCTACCGGCGGCCGCGGGGATTGTTCGTCTCCTATGCCGACCGCGACTGTCTTGACGAGGTGCTGCGCAACCGGCCGCACCGCGATGTCGACGTGATCGTGGTGACCGACGGCCAGCGGATCCTCGGTCTGGGTGACCAGGGCATCGGCGGGATGGGCATCCCGATCGGCAAGCTTTCGCTCTACACCCTCATCGGCGGCATCGACCCCGCTCGCACTCTTCCCATCGTGCTGGATGTAGGCACCGACAACGTCGAACTCCTCGCTGACCCCCAGTATCTTGGCTGGCGCCACCGTCGCATCGACGACGACGAGTACTACGCGTTCATCGACGAGTTCGTCACCACCGTGCACGACCAACTGCCCGATGTGCTGCTGCAGTGGGAAGACTTCGCCACCGCGCACGCACTGCCGATCCTGGCCCGCTACCGCGACAAGCTCCTGACCTTCAACGACGACATCCAGGGCACCGCCGCGGTCACCCTCGGCGCTTTGCACGGTGCGGCGAAGGTAGCCGGCCGCCCACTGTCGCAGCAGCAAGTGGTCATGCTCGGAGCGGGCTCAGCCGGCATCGGGGTGCTGGACATGGTCCGCCAGGACATGGTGACCGAGGGACTGTCCGAACAAGCCGCCCTACAGCGGATCTGGGTCGTCGACGTGGTGGGACTGCTCACCGATGACCGCACGGACCTGTCCTCGGCACAGCTTGAATTCGCCCAGCCCGCCGCACGCGTGGCGGACTGGGGCCTGTCTGGCCCGGCCCAGCTCGCCGACGTCGTGCACCACCTCGACGTCGGTGTCCTGCTCGGGTTGTCCACCGCCGCCGGTGCCTTCACCGAAGACATCGTGCGTGAGCTCGCCGCCAAGACCGCGCGCCCGATCATCTTCCCGCTGTCCAACCCGACCAGCCGCGCCGAGGCGCATCCCGCCGAATTGGATAAGTGGACCGATGGACGGGCGCTGATCGCCACCGGCTCACCGTTCGCACCGCTGAAGCGCAACGGCGTGGAAAGGCCTATCGCGCAATGCAACAACGTCTACATCTTCCCCGCGATGGGGCTGGCCGTGACCGCCGCACAGGCGACCCGGGTCACCGACGAGATGATGCGCGTTGCCGCGGCGGCCCTGGGTGACGCATCGCCCGCTCTCGCCGACGCCGACCAGCCGCTGCTGCCGGCGTGGCCGGAGGTGCCCGACGTCGCGGTGCGCATCGCCCACGCCGTCGCTGTCCAGGCCGTCGCCGACGGCGTCGCCCCGAAACGCGGCAACGAGGAACTCGCCCAACGCGTCGCGCAGGTGCGCTGGACCCCCGACTACCCCGCCGCGCCAGCGTAAATGGGTTACCGGCTCTGCGAATGACGTGACCCCGATCTGCCTGGTTACCGGGTCACTTGCGACCGGCATTGATACTTCAATTGGTCAATAGCACAACATATGTCATCTTCACGCGATTACGTTACGTTGGTTGCCCGCGGCGGTGGGCATCGCTCTAGGAGACCGCGCCCGGGGGGGTCAAGCGCACCGTGCTCGCCACTATCGGAGACGGGTCATTCCAATACTCGGTGCAAGCCATCTGGACTGCCGTGCAGCACCGGCTACCGATTGTGTTCGTCGTAGTGCGCAACGGCGAATACTCGATCCTAAAATCGTTTGCGGAATTGGAAAGAACACCGGGGGTGCCGGGCCTGGATCTGCCCGGTCTCGACATCGGCTACTTGGCAATGGGTTTCGGGTGCAACACGGTGAACGTGGACATACTGAGAAACTGGCTCACGAATTCATCGCGGCGCTGAAGGCCGATGGGCCTACTGTCATCGTGGTTCCGACCAAACCGCAAGCGGTGCATCTGGGATAGCTGTCGTGGCCGACCTAGAAGCGAGCTACCCGGTCCGCCGTTAAAGGTTATGAGCTGGCCGCTTTTATTGAACACTTCCTCGGAGGGCGCTCGGCTAAGCGACCAGCCGATTAGAGCTAGTCAGGATTGGGCTGGATGCCTCGCGCGAATCGATCACACGAGCCGGCGTTGCCTCAAGCTCTGGCTATTTTTCGTTCCCCTCGACCTTGACCTTAGTTGGTTAAGCGAGCCCATTGCCGCCGCCGTCAGGACTGACGCGCCACGATCACTGGGATCTTGGCCTTATTGACCACCGCGGCCCCGACCGATCCCAGCAACTTGCCGCGAAACGAGCTGCAGCCGTGGCTGCCGACCACAACAAGTTGCGCCCGTTCGGACGCCTCGATCAGCCAATGTGCCGGATCACCAATTTCGATTCTGCGATGGATCCCCACGTCGGGATAGCGTTCGTTCCAACCCGCCAACCGTTCAGCGAGCATCTCCTCCTCCTCCGATAACTGAGCGTCCCATTTTGCGTCTTGGAACAACCCCTTGGAGCCGGAAACCCGAGGATCAATCCAGACGTGCAAAGCCGTCAGGCCGACACCGCGTCTGGAGGCTTCCTCGAATGCGATTGCGGTCGCCGCTTCCGAAGTGACTGAGCCGTCGATGCCCACCAGCACCGGCACCCGTGCGACATTGCCGAGCGTGGCGTCGTCGTCGTGGATAACGGCGACCGGGCAATGCGCGTGGTAGACCAAGGCCGAACTCACCGAGCCCAGAAATCCGCGGGACAACGCGCCGCCATGTCCCCGGTAGCCGACCACGACCATCTCCACCTCTGCGGAGAGGCCTACGAGTGTCGCGACGGTGGCCGAGTTGAACACCTTGCTAGCAATCTGCACTGGACGGCGATCGCCAATACTCGCCTCGGCCACCTTGACCGCCGACTCGATGAGATCGTTTGCTCGCTCTTCCTGCCGTTGTCTGATGCCAGCCGGCGCGGCGACCTCGAACCACTCCGGTAGAGGGGCGTCGACGACATGGACCAGAGTCAGTGGCACATTCCGCAGCGCCGCATCGCGTGCTGCCCACCGGACGGCATCCATTGCCGCTGCTGAGCTGTCAATTCCGACCAAGATGGCGCCAGCTGGTGGTTGCCACATTTCAGGTCTTTCTGATCGACTCGGGTACCCTCGCTCGGGGCGGCATGGCCGTCTAGCCAGCGGCCCACTCCTTGGCGCGCTCGAAATCGTCGAGGCCGAACACCGCGAGCTCACCAGGGACCAGCCATGCCAGCGCGTGCAGCGCATGCGCCACCCATTCCTTGTCGGACACCACCGCGATTCGCTTAAATGCCGAATGATGCGGCCAGACAGAGCCAAAGCCCATCTTTAGGTCCTCGAACAAGCCGCCGGGCCCGAAGCCCTCATAATCGTCCCCGATGACCTCCACAATCCTGATTTCGCCGGTTTCCAGCAGCTCCTTGATGGCTGGCTTGAACTCGCGCAGTTCGTCGCCTCCCAGCCGTCCTGACACGCGTACGCCAATCACTCCACGCGGCATGTCCGGCAGTAGTTCGATCATGTAATCCTCCTTTTTCGCGCTGCGTCCTTGATCTTGCGGGATCGTCGCGGCGGGTGGTTGAGAGGTCCAATTGGCTAGCCCAGCACCGGAAACCGACGCTCGCGGGCCAGCCGGTCAAGGGCCTTCTGCATCACCGAACGAACATAGGTGTCGACCTCTGCGATGTCTGGGTTCTTACCAAACCGCGCGACAACGTCGATCGGCTCAAGCACCTGATCGACGATTTTGGTGGGCAGCGGGAAATTGGCTGGGAAAAACATCGTCATACCGAACGGCAAACCGACTGTGACAGGCAGGATATCGAGCCGAAACCGGTGCAGGCCCAATCCCTTTGCCAGTCGATCGCCGCGGATCACGAACAGTTGGGTTTGCTGGGCGCCGATCGAAACCACCGGCACGATCGGCACGCCGGTCTCGATGGCGATCCTGACGTATCCGGTGCGGCCGTTGAAGTCGATGACGTTTTGGCTCAGCGTCGGCCGGTATGCGTCATAGTCTCCGCCGGGAAACACCAGCACGACCGCCCCGGAGTGCAACGCCTTGACTGCGTTTTCCGGGCTGGCATGGATGGTGCCGATCCGGCCCAAGTAACTGCGCAGTGGCGTGAAGAAGACGCCATAGTGGGCGAGGATGTAGAGCGGGCGATCGTATCCGAACTTGTCGTAGAAGGCTGGGCCGAACACGAGCGGATCAGGGGTCAGCGCGCCGCCAGAGTGGTTGGATACCACCAATGCCCCGCCGGCGGGCGGAATGGATTCCAAGCCTCGCACCTCCACCCGGAACCAGCGGTTGACGATCGGCGCGACCAGTTTCACCGCCTGCGCGGTGAACGTGGGATCCCACTTGGCAAGTTCCGTATTGTCAATATCGTTATAGTTCATGGCCTTTCCCTGCATTGAGCTGGCATCGGCGCGAGGTCTCTGCTGAACTGATTAGCCAATAGCCTATGGCCGGGGCAGCGGTCGACCAGGGTCTTCGGCGCCTAGTCCCCGGGACTTAAGTCCCCTATTCGGGGGAGCCAAGTGGCGCTGGCGATCTTTGCGCCCCACGTCGCATGCCGCGCTTAACTGGGCGCTCTGTACGCGGGACCGCCGCCGTCTGCTCAAGGAGATACCGGCCCCGCATTGCTCGAGCTTCCGCACAAGTTTCCATATGTTGAGGTCGGCCCTCGTCACCTGCCTTGGGTGGATGGGGTGACGAAGCGGTTGGCACCAACCGGAGTCGGCAAGAGCGCCTACCGCGCGGGAGGCCCGGCATTCACGGGTAGTGCAATGTCCCACTACGGGATACGCCCCGTCGATCGGTCTTGTGGGTCCTACGGTGCTGAACGGGTTATATAGCTTCCGCGAGGGTCCGCAGCGTTTCCGCCGACGTGTACTTAGGCTTCCAGCCCAACTGCGACTTCGCCTTGCTGGTGTCCATCACAACCGACGCCCGCGCGACGTGCAGCCACTCCAGGGCGGAGGGAACGAAGGGCATGTGCGCGATGACCGTCAACGCGGCGGTCGCCGAGACGGCCGGAACCCGGACCGGGTGCCCGCCCAGCGCCGTGACGACTTCCGAGATGCTGAGTTCACCGTCGCCGGCGATGTTGTAGGCGCCCGGCGGAGCATCGGTGGTCGCGGCTAATGCGATCGCGGCGGCGACGTCGTCATGGTGCACCAGCTGCAGCGGAAATCCCGGGTCGGGGATGGGCATCTTGAGCAGGGGAAGCGCCTGGGTGGCCGACTGCAGCACCCCCGGCAGGTGCCGCCACGGCATCGCGTCGGCCAGCGCGGGCGCATTCGGCCCCGCGACGATGCACGGGCGAAGGATGAACACCTCCAGCGATGATCCCTTGGTGATTTTGGCCAGCTCCGCCTCGCACGCGGCTTTCTGTTCGGAGTAGTAGTGCTCAGGCGAGCCGCGTGGGGGCACGTCTTCTGTGATCGGAACCGGATTATCGGAGTGGTAACCGTAGGCGGCCACGGACGACGTGTACACCAGCCGCCGGGGCCGCTGCGCGGTGACGGTCGCTTCGAAGACGTTGCGCGTTCCCGCCAGGTTGACCCGCGCGCTTTCCTCGCGTGAGCCCATGATCACGAACGCGAGATCGATGACGACGTCGACGTCGGCCACCAGCGCGTCGACAGCTTTGCGGTCCAGGATGTCGCCCTGCTGGTAGGTGGTCTTCGTCCAGCCGTGGGCAGCAGGGTCGAAAGGGCGCCGCGCCATCCCGACGATGCGGTCCACCGCAGGATCACGCTCCAGTGCTTGAACTGTCGAGATCCCGATCTCACCAGTCGGCCCGGTGACGGCGACTTCCAGCCCCGCCATCTAATTAGCATCCCCCTTCCGCGGGCGCAAAACATTCAAACCGCAATTTACGGCTCCACGATGCGCGCGCTATCGGGCGGACACGACGGTGAACTATTCGGGACGACCGTCGTCGTTGCCGTCTTTGCGCGTGATCCCATCCAGTTAGGACCAGGATGGGGACAGCGATGGTGCTTGTCGCGGTTGAACAAGCCGACCGGACAGATCAACGCAACGGCTTATGTGACGTGAGATATTGCCCACCAGACTGATCGAGGATCGCAGGTCTCGGTGATCCACGCCGGGGCCGAGATTGGCGATCGTCTCCTCGGCCATTTGCGCGCGCCCCGTCGGGCATTGTGAGCCCCTGCTCACCGCGACCAAGGACATCGGCAATCGACATGAGTGAGCCGCCGTCCTGGCCAAACTTGTGCTCAGCTGACGGTACGGGCGCACAATTGAGGTGTCCGTCTAAAACCTGGGGAGCCGCGATGAGCGAGCAACTGTACGACTTTTTCGGCGAGATCTTCCAGCGGTACTTCAGACCCGCCATCGACGCATATCCGCGAATGGGTGGAGCCCTGATCGAGAGGTTATTTACGCTGACTGACGACGTCCCGGATAGATTGGCACAGACTCGGTGCGCCGCAATCGCATGGGGGAGAGCCGAGACGCCGAACGCCAGGATCACCTCGGAACTCTTCGTGATCACCCAACACGGACTGATGTACGCCGCCGGGTTGAACGAGTCGCGGCGGGCGCTGTATTACCTGGCCACGCCGTCCGCATTGTTCGATCCGTTCGTCGATCAGGTCGACACCGCCGAACTGCGTGAGGGCGCGGTAGTCGTGGTGGACAGCCGCTTGGGCCGCGACCTCGCATCCGCGCATCCGATGGACGCCGCGCTGCGCCGGATCCTCGATGAGCACCTGGCGCTGCGGGTGGATCTGCCCCTGTAGCTATTCCTTCGCCGCGGTCAGCCCTACGCCGCGATGCCGAGCACTGCCGGATCGGCTACTGGGAGGGCGAAGGCGGCGCGTGGATCTAGACGTTCTGCATGACGATGATCCGCATCGGGCCCCACACCGAGCTCAACGAGGTGACGATCGACGGCAATCCAGAACCGAAGCGCCAGACGCCGATGTGGGGACGCGGACGACTGGACCACGTCGGTCTGCAAGCGGCCTCCGCGACGAGTTTCGAAACCATTCGACAACGACTCATCGTGCACGGTGCAAGCGACGTTAACGTCAACGACTTTGGTGCGGTGCGCAGTCTGTTCTTCCGCGACCCCGACGGACTCGAAGGCGAAGTGCTCGTCGCGAAATAGTCACTCCGCCACTCCGCGTAGGAGTCAACTCATTGACTGCTCGGGGCTACTCGGCGAGCCGGTTCACTATAGCCGTGAAGACGGCGGGCAGCCGCGTTGCCGCCGGCACGATCCGTGACCGCACCGTTGGGTAGGCGCTGGCCTGCAGCGCCGCCGCCGTAAGCATGCGGTACTGGCGGGACATGCGGCGCCACTGGCGGTCATAGTCGGCGGGCCGGTCGGCGGCAACGCACCCGACGAGCAACTCGGCGCCGCCGAAGGCAATCCCCAACCCCTCGCCGGTCAGCGCGTCGACGTATCCCGCTGCGTCACCGACCAACAACACCCGGCCGGCAACCCGGCTGCGCACCTTCTGGCGCAGCGGGCCCGCGGCCAGGTCGCGGCTGTGCGGCCGGCCTTCTATGCGATCGACCAGTGTCGGGAACGATTCGAGGTGCCGGTCGAATGGCCCGCGGCGGGAGGTGAGGATCGTGATACCGACGCACTCGTCGGACACTGGGGTGACGTACGCCTCCTCGTCGTCGGACCAGTGCACCTCGACGTTCTCGCTCCAGGGCGCGATCTGGACGTGGCGGCGAATTCCCCACCGGCGCCGGCTTTTTGTTGGCACAGCCAGCCCGAGCGCGGTCCGAATCGGCGAGTGCAGCCCGTCCGCAGCGGCGAGGTAGCGGGCGCGAAAGCCGCCGCACCGCACCGACATCGCATCCTGACTGACCTCGCCGACGTCGCCCTGCACGACCTTCACGCCGGCCGCTGCCACCGCGTCCAGGAGTGCGCCGTGCAATGCCGTTCGCTGCACTCCGCGCCCGACACCGGATCGAAACGCCGCGCGGACGCTGCGATGCCCGTCGTGATAGCTGATGCCGTAGAACGGTTTACCCGGGGGATCTACGCCAAGGCGGTTGAGATGCGCCAAGGAATGCGGCATCAATCCTTCGCCGCAGGCCTTGTCTATTGTCCCCGAGCGTTTTTCGATCACGACGACCTCGAGTCCGGCCTTGGCGCCGTACAGCGCCGTCGTGAGCCCGGCCGGGCCTCCGCCCGCCACCAGAATGTCGATCATTTCAGGCTTGCCAGGGCAGAGTTCTCGACACCGATCCGCGTGCGTAACAGCGCAGCGTTGAGCACCGTGAACAGCAGTGCTGTGATCCATGCGCTGTGCACCAGTGGCAGCGCGATTCCCTCGACCACCACGGCGACGTAGTTCGGGTGCGAGAAGAACCGGTATGGGCCGCCAGTGACCCGGGGCGCATCGGGTATGACGACGACGCGGGTGTTCCACTGAGGGCCCAGTGTGGTGATGCACCACCACCGCAGGAACTGAGCCCCGACCACCAGCGCCAACATCGGCCAGCCGAGCAATGGAACGAATGGACGGTGCAGCGCAACCACTTCCACCAGGCATCCCACCAGCAAGCCGGTGTGCAGTGTGACCATGATCGGGTAGTGGTGAGCGCCGAACTCGACGCCGCCACGGGCGCGGCTCCACGCGAGGTTACGGGTCGCGAGGACCAGTTCAACGACGCGCTCGACCGCGACCGCGGCGATCAGCAATATGTACCAGTACATGAGCAGCGAAGGTCAGTGCCACCGCAGCAGCACGAGCTCTGCGCAGAAACCGGGACCCATTGCCATCAGCACCCCTGGAGTGCCGCTGGCCGGCTGCCGCTTTGCAAGCGTGTCGCGCAATACGTGCAGCACGGACGACGACGACAGGTTGCCGACCTCGCTCAACGAACGCCACGTCAGCTCGAGCGCCTCATCGGGCAACCCCAGGGCATCGTTGATCGATTCGATGACCTTCGGGCCGCCCGGGTGGCTCACCCACACGCCGATGTCGTCGATGGACAGCCCATGGCCGGTCAGGAATCCCGTCAGGTCGTCGGCGAGGTGCCGCTCGATGAGGGTGGCCACGTTGGGAGACAGGACGAGTGACAGTCCGGACGAGCCGAAGTTCCAACCCATCGTGGTCAGGGAGTCCGGGTACAGACGGCTTCGTGAGTCCACCACGGTGGGCCCATGCACGCCAGTCCGCTCGGCGCGTCGATCACCCACGGCGACCACCGCCGAGGCGCCATCAGCGAATAACGCGCTTCCGACCATGGTGGCGACCGTCGGCTCGGCACCGGGGTAAGTCAGCGAGCACAACTCGGCTGACACCAGTACCGCCACATCGTCGGGCGCACCCCGCAGGTAGTCGTTCAACCGCCCGACGCCGGCCGCTCCGGCGACGCAGCCGAGGCCGAAAAGCGGCACGCGGCGCACATCTGGCCGCAGACCCAGGCGGCCGGCAATGCGGGCGTCCAACGATGGCACCGCCAAGCCGGTCACCGTCGTGGTGACGATCAGATCGACGTCCTCCGGCTTGAGGCCCGCCTCGTCGAGAGCGCTGGACAGGGCGGCGCATCCGAGCTCGACCGCGTTCTCGATGAAGATGTCGTTCGCCTCACCGAAGTCAGTCAGCGAGGAGTATCTCTCGAGTGGAAGAACGAAGTGGCGACTGTCGACTTTGGCATGCGCGTGTAGTTTCCGGAGGAGATCCTCATGGGCTTCGTAACCCGGAAACCGGACGAACGCGTCGGTGATCTCCTCTTGGGTGTAGCGGTGCGGCGGTAACACACCCTGCACTCCCGCAATAACACTCATTATCAACTTTCCCTAGAACGTGGTTGTGGCGTAATTCGGTTCGACGCCCAACCCATCGGTCAATTCGGCATTGAATTGTTGGAGGGTTGGGCTCGCGTCCAACCCTTGCTCGGGTATCGCGACGGAGTGGCCGTCGTTGAGCCCGAGGAGCTTGTGCAAGCGGACCAGGGGCGCGGGAGCCCACCAGTTCCGTCGTCCGAGGACGTGCATGAATGCCGGCACCAGAACCATTCGCACCAAGGTGGCGTCGACGAGGACGGCCAGCGTCAGGCCAACACCGAACATCCGCATGAACGACACGTGGGACGCAATCAGCGCGGCGAAGGAGATCGACATGATCAATGCGGCGGCGGTAACGACCCGACCGGTGCGGGCGATTCCCCGGGCCACACTCTCGTCGTTGTCGGCGGCTCCGGAAGCAAGCCAGTACTCGCGGACTCGGGAGACCAGGAACACCTCGTAGTCCATCGACAGGCCGAAGGCGATACAGAACAGCAGCACCGGGATGTTGGCGACCAAGATCCCGCTGGGCGTCGTTCCGAACGCGCCGAGGTGCCCGTCCTGGAAGATCCACACCATCGCGCCGAAGGCGGCAGTGAGCGAAAGGACGTTGAGCACCAACGCTTTCAGTGGCATCACGACGCTGCCCGTCAACAGGAACAGCAGGACGAACATGATGCCGGCGATCAGCCCGAGCACCAGTGGCAAACGCGATGCGATGGCGTCGACACTGTCTCGGTTGATCTGGGCGGTGCCGGCGAAATCGACCTTCTTGCCACCCGGGGTCGGGACCGCGTGCAGGCGGTCGAGCTGGGTTCCGGAGCGATCGGAGAACAGCGGAGCTCTGCTGTCGACGGTGAGGAACGCGCTGCCTTGAGATTGGCCCGCGGGTGCGGACCGTTGTCCGACGGCGACGCCCGCGACATAGGTTGCGGTCGGGGTGGAAACCGCGGAGACATCCGGCACATGCGACAGGTCAATGGCGTATTGCTCAATCTCGCTGCGGGTTAGGTCGTGGGTATCGGGGATGACGATGGTCACCGCGGTCACGGCGTTGATGACGAAGTCGTCGCGCATTTGGTCGCCGACCTGGTGCGAGGAGGCCGAGGAAGGCAGCACGCGGTCATCGGGGAAACCCCATTTGACGCTCAGGAACGGCACACCCAGAAACACCAACAAGGCAACGCCGGCCAGTCCGATCGGCAGGGCTCGGCGGATGACAAACCTGGTCCAGCGATACCAGAACTGCCGCTGGAAGGGCCGCGCGGCGGGCTCGGACCGGCCGAGCAGGCGGCGCACGAGCCGACGGACATCCCACGACTCGAGCCGGTCGCCGAGCAGGACCAGCGCGGCGGGCGTGACGACCACGGCGGCCAACGCGGCGAACGCGACGGTGGCCACCCCTGCGTAGGCGAAGGACTTCAGGACATGCATCGGGAACAACACCATGACCGCCATCGAGAGCGCGACCGTCGTCGCCGAGAACAACACGGTGCGACCCGCCGTGACCACGGTGCGCACGATGGCGACCTCGCGGTCTGCGCCGTCAGCCAACTCGTCGCGGTAGCGGCTGATTATCAACAGCGTGTAGTCGATGGCCAGCGCCAAGCCCAGGGCGGTGGTGAGGTTGAGGGCGAATATCGAGACGTCGGTTGCCAACGAGATCATGCGCAGCACCGCCAGGGTGCCGAAAATCGCCATTCCACCGATGGCCACGGGCAGCGCTGCGGCGAGCAGACCGCCAAATACCCAGACCAGCACCAGGAAGCTGAGTGGAATCGCGATCGATTCCATCACAAGCAGGTCGCGCTGGGACTGCTTGGTGATTTGGACGTTGACCATCGCGGCGCCGCCGGTCTGCACGGTGACACCGTTACGGTCGTGCGTCACCTGTGTGGAGAGCTCCTGCGCGTATTTCTGCTGGTCGCCTTCGTTTCCCTTGATGCCTGCGACGATTAAACCGGTGTTCCGACCCTTGCTGACGAGCCCGGCGGCGGCCTGCGGCGGGACTGTCCACGGCGAGGTGACACTCACCACATGCGGCGAGCTTTTCAGTTGGTCGACGATTTCAGTGCCCGCGGCGCGGGCGGCCGGGCTGTCGACGCCGGCTGCCGTCGAGACAGTGACCAGCAGCTGCGTGTCGCCCTGGTTGAACTTGTCGGTCAGCAGCTGGCCCGCCCGTGCTGATTGCGATGTCGGGTCTTGAAATCCGCTGGCGGACAAGCTATTTGCGACGGGGATACCAAAGATGGCCAGGGCTAATGTCAGGAGGGCTGCCACGACGATGACGCGTCGTGGACTGGTGATCGCCATCCGTGCGATCTGGTTTAGCAAGGTCCACACTCCGTCGCGAACAAACTTATTTTCAACAACTAACTGCCGGTCACATAAGGCACGGTGAACGTCGGTGGATTGTTCAACCACGGATGTGGGCCTGGTGTCACTGCACCGAATGTTGTCATCCGGCCCGTTTGCTGGCCACTGCAGTTGGACGCGGTGGTCTACCAAGGAAGTAACAGCTCAGAGCGGCATTTGCGATCGCCAACCAAGGCGAGCATGTCATGCGTGCGGATTCGCTCCCGGCATACCTGCGAAGTTGCTTGGAACATGCTGCAAGATGGTGTGTCGAACGACTGCGAAGAAAACCAAACCCGGTTCGGCTCAGAGGCCGGCACCCCAAAACGGGTTCGACTCCCGGCAGCTCCACCGAATAACTGCAGGTCACGGGCGTAAAGTTGCCGGATATCCGAGCCACGTCAAGATCTACGTCAAACCCGTCCGCGCAAGGACGGCACGGCGCGGCACGGCGCGACACCGGCGCACGGCACGACATATGGGGGTCTCATATGTCAGCCTTCTTTAATTCGAGACGTCAGTTCCAGTACTGCAGCACCTCGACTGTCGCGAAGGCGGTCAACGACGCGGCGTAGACGATCACTGCTACTGCGGCACCGCGCAGGCTGATTCGCCGACTAGCGCCGTCGACCGGGTCGAGCCAGCGACGGCACCATGACGACACGGTGGGCATCAACCACCATTGCATCAACGTCACGCTGAGAACTTGACTGAGCCAAACTGATAACCACGGCTGCGCGCCCAACTTGCCGATCACCGGTGCCACAAATCGCGACTGCAGCATCACCATGGGGTATAGCACCATCAGTAGGAGCATCGCCGTCTTCCAGCTCGGGGTCATCTTCGCCTTCCCATCCACGTTCCGCACCGTGGTACCGAACGGGGTGGTCTGGGCGAACACCGAGAAATCCCTCGTCAGACTCGACCGCACCGGCGGCAAGACTTCGTTGCGCTGCGGCGACCGTAGCCATGCCGACAATTGGGGTTCGGTGCGAAACCGGATCAGCGACATCCATTTTCCCGGCGCGCCTGGCGGGAAGACAGCCGTGCCCTCATAGCCGGAGAACTGGGAGGCGGCCATCGTCAGCCTGATATGGGCAGCCTGGAAGTCGGCCTCCATACCGCTGGACACGCTGGAGGAGACAATCGCCACACCGGTGGGTATCACCGCGCCGTCAATGATCACCAAATCCGAAGAAAGCCGCAGAAATCCCCGTGCCGCAGCGGCGCGCACCAAGTGCTTCCACGTCGCCCCGTCGAGCCACTGGTGGAGCGAGTCCTCGGACTCGAAGGTCACCGCGACCGCCCAGTCCAGCGGTGCGTCGCGAGAGATCGACGCCGCGAACGCAACGAATCCTCGTACAGCCTCCGCAGCAGATCGCACGTCGCAGCTCCAACCGTCGAAAACTTCAGGGTCGGCGGCACGGTCAAAATTTGTGACGGCCATAGCCTTCATCGCGATCCGCCTCGACCGCGCCGAATCGCCGGGCCGCGCGGGACTTGCGGCACAACCTTGTTTGCCATGCGGTTGTCCTTCCTCAGCTGGGTCAACGCCGCCTGGGATTACTGCAACTTATTCTCGTTGCGTGCCGGCCACGCGCTTCAACCCCGGGGAAACCGATTAGGTGTCCTCTCAGTGATGTCGTCCGATTCCCAGCGGATCGGCCACTGTCAGCAGCTGGTGGAGCCTGGCTAGGTTGGGTCGATGGAGGCAACCACCGCAGCCTCGATCATCGCTGGCCCCTCGGCGACGTGGCGGGCAAGTTCAACTTCTCCAAACAAGCAATCGCCCGGGGCGAAGCCATCGGCCTCGACGCCGTCTCCCTCTACGCTGCCGGTCGCGCATCAATGCTCGGTGGCGTCGACTCGGAGGCGGCCGACGCTCTCTTCTACTTCTTCAAGCCCGGCATCATCGCCGCGGTGGTGACCCAGGGTCGCGGCCTGGCCAGTGAAGACGCGATCGCGACAGCCCACCTCGGTGCCGCCGACGACTATGCCGAGGCCACCTTTGCCGCAGTGGATTCCGCCACCCTCGGCGCATTCACGGACGCGGTGAGCGCGCTCGTCGCCACGGTTCCCTGGGGCTCTTGGCTGTTTTTCGATGGCTACCGCTCAGCCCCAGCAGCGCCGACGGCCGCCGCTCGGGCCTACCGGGCAGCCATCTTGTTGCGAGAGCTGCGCTTCGGCGTGCACTCCGATGCGGTGAAGGCCGCCGGGCTCTCGCCTGCCACTGCCTGTCAGCTCAACCGAGACCTCGACAACTTCAAGAGGCACGGTTTCACCGAGGAGGACATGGTCGAATACACCCCCGAGATCGAGGCCCAGAAGGCTGCGGCCGAAGCGGCGACGGCCATGCAGATGGCGGCGCTGTTCGCCCCCCTCTCGCAGACTCAACTCGAGGCGATCGTCGCCGGCACCCATGCCGTCGTAGCCGCCCTCGGCTGATGCTGCTCCTCGGAAGGAGGTCGTACGGGCGGATCGTTGCAATCCTGGGCATCGACCCCACGGTGACGTCGCGATCGGCGTTTCGGTTCAGTGCCGGTGCGGTCAGGCTGGTTACCGGCCGCGAAACTGCCGGAACATCACTTCATGGTGGCGAGATTGTGCCAAAAATTTTTGAGGCTGTCAGTGCCGCCGAAAAGCGTGGTGAAGTTCGTGGAGTCGACGAGGACGATGTCGCCGGCACGCCGGCCCGACGGCGGCATCCAGATCAGCGCGTTGAATTCAGTGTTGCCCGCCGCGGTGAAGGGATGCGGCCTGTTGGGATCGATCGGTTGACGACCCAGAACTCGCAGCGAGTCACTCTCGGGTGCGGTGAGTTCGTAGTGCGGCAGGTGGGGATGGAAGTTGAACGTGGTGACGTTGTCGAGCAGCCTCGCGTCGTCCAGGTCGCGGACCGCCGTCAGCGATGCGATCTGCTTGGTGCCCTCGACAACGGCGGGACGCAGCCCCCAGGTGTTGTGTACCGGGACCTCTAGGGCCGTCATCAGGGAGCGGGTGTAGGCCGTGAACCGTTGTTGGCGGGGCACCAGCGGATCGCCGTGGTGCTGGTATTCGACCTGGCGCTGGGCGAAATCGTCGGTGAAGCCCACGTCGTGATGCGGGGCCAGCAGCAGGCACGTGCCTTCTCGTTGCAGCCATTCCCCGATGGCGCTGACTTCCTCCGGGGCGGCTTCCTGTTCCGACAGGATGTGGTCCAGCCCGAACACCATGAGGGTGTCGGTGTCGGCGAGGATCCGCTCGTCGATCGGGAGTTTGTAGCCGGCCTGGTCGATGCGCTGAAATACGGCGACGGGGTGGCCGGTGGCTTCGCCGGCCAGGTCCTGGAAAGCCAGCGCCGAGCGGTGGAATAGTTCCAGGGTGCCGGCGATGCCCTGGAGGAAGTGCGCCTCGTCGTATTCCGCTGTCTCGTAGCTCGGCCACAAGGCGTTGCGGACTTCGGTCATGGTGGAGAAGCGGTTGTACATCGCGGCGGGGTCGCGTTGGGCTTCCCACGGGTAGCTCCAGGTCCAGTAGATGCTGATGCGCCGTCCGCCGGTGTGCGGACGCGGGATGTGGCTTTGGTTGTAGGTCCGCGCCGCGGGAAGTGGGCCCATGGTGGATCCTTACTGTGATTAGTCGAGCGCCGCGAGGTATCGCATGGCGTTGATGCCGGGCAGGAAGAAGTAGGCCCCACCCGTGAGGGTGGTGAACGCCGGCAACCCTTTGAGGGTTTTGCGGATCGGCCGGTTGGGGATTTTGAATTCCAGCGTCCCGTCCTGAGTCCCGCATATCGGGTCGTGCTCGTTGCCGAGTTCGTGGAACGTGCGGTCGTTGATCCACACATTCTGGGCGAACTCGAACTGACGCACCAGGCTGCCGCAGATGATGAACGCGGCGATGCCGCGATCCGCACCGTCGTCGGGTGCGCCCTCGGGCAATGCAGGACCGTAGGTGGCACCGCGGCGAATTATCCTGTGCCGGTTCATGTTGTGCGCAGTGTCGCGCGGGTTGAGGCGTCGCGCGTGCGATCCCAGCGGGCAAGCATACCCGTGCGGATCCATCTCCTTATAGTTGAAGTCGTTGTTGCGCATGGGGTCTGCGCCCAGCTCGGGATCGTCCTTATCCGGTGCCAACACCAGCGGGGCGCCGCTGCGCCAGCGGCCCATGAATTTCGCGGCAAGCAATTCCTGATCGTCCGGCGTGTCGGCGTGCTCCTGCAGATAGTCGCGGAACAGTCCAACGTGCTCCTGCAACCGCCGGTAGGCCATGTAGCTTCCATTGCGGGACAGGACTTCTGGCTGCGGCAGATCCGGCGACCCGTGCTCGTCGGGATAGCCGAGGATGAACTCGCCCGGCTTCAGCGGCGCGCCCGACCCTGGCGTGGGCTCTTCACCCGAACCCTCGATCACCGGCTGCGACAACCTGTCCCGGAACCCGAAGTGATCATGTGCGTAGTTGAACGGCGGCGTCGCATTCAAATCCAACACCGACAGACTGCGCACACCATCGCACCGGGCCACAAGCTTGTCGTGTTCCCCTGTGGCCCGCGCATGTTCGGCGTCATCGCGCGCGAACAGGATCGCGATTGCGTGCAAGTCACCACCCGCCAGACCGCCGACCCAGTTGTCGGGGTGGTTAGCCCCGGTATCGCCCAAGATGTCTGCCCGAGCCGCCATGCCCTGGCGAAACGCCTCCGGGAAAGTTGCCAGGGATTCCGCGGGGACCCCGAGTGCTCTCAGGCCACTCCACGTGAACGCCAGCGTGATCCACCGCTTCGTGCTGTCCATCGAGGCTTGCGCCGCCGCCGCCGAGTCGACCCTGTCAATCAGCTCGGACAGCCACGCCCGACCGCCGGCCGGGTCGTCGAACGACAGGAACTCATAGCGGCCCGTCATCGCCGGCGTGCGGGTCAGCAGAATATGCTGAATGTCCTCCAACTCAAGCATCGGTGCACGTTTCGGTGCGGATCATTGCATTTGGTCGAGCATGTCGGAGAACGCCGCTTTGAGCCGCAGGGCCTTTTTGATCTCGTCGGCGGTGACGTAAGGGTACTCCCCATACTCCAGAAAACTGGAGCACTGGTGCTCACGAACGAACTTCACGAAGGCGTCTGGATTCTCTTTCCAGTCCTCTGGGAATCCCTCGAGGTTGGTGAACACCGTGGTGATCCCGGTCGCGCTGAACAGCGCCACCGCATCCTCGGTGTACTTGTCGAAATCGGTGTCGAAGATGCCCTGGTACTGAAAATGCAGCCCCGAACCGACGTCGAACAATACCCACCGCAAGTAGTGCAGCCGCAGCGGCGCGAGCACGTCTGGACTGCCGGCAATCGCTTCTTCGATCTGCTTGCCGTACGCGCGGACAGCCTCTTCGCGCCCCTCTTTGACCTTCGCGATGATCGAAAAGCCGTAGCAGGCAGGAGTTCTCGGATAGACAGGACCATACCTGCCGCGCTCGAGCTCGAAGTACCCCTCCTTAGGAATGGCCATCGCCGCTGGCTTGCTCCAGTCATGATCGCTCGTCGGCATCCTCGGACTCCTCCTCATGTGTTATGCGTGCGAACACTACGCCGCGATCACGCTTCCCGACACGCCCCCGGACCATGTCGTCGGCGGCCATTCGATCAGGCGAACACCGTTGCGTCGGAGTTCACCGGGCAGGCTCCGTCGGTTCATCCCCGCCAGCCCTCAGTTGCTCGAAAAGCCCTGCCCGGACCAACAGCAAGCCGCTGACCATCAACACCCAGACGGGGAACGCCATCGTGATCCACATGCTGAAGTCGGTGGCCACCAGCAAGGCAACGGCAGCCAGATAGCTCAAACCAACCAGCCACCGCGGCATCAAGCCCGTCCGAAACCAAATTGTTGCCAGCGACATCATGAACACCGCAGCCATCCGGACCGCATAAGTCTGGCTTGCCGCCAGCATCACCGCCTTCCCGAACAGGATCGTCTCCGCACGCGGCGACGGATCGGTGAGCCCGGCGTTAGTGGCCACCAGGCCGGCCGCCACCGCGGTCGAGACGAACATCATGGCCAAAAACAGCACGCCGCTGCAGATGAAGACCGACGCGAAGAACTTGTCTTCATAGCGCCCTAACCCGTCTCGAACCACCCCGATGAACCACAAAAAGCTGATGCCCGCGAACGGCATGAGCGTCCTCGCGGTCGCGATCCCAGTGCCGTGACTGTTCAGCCATTCGGACGAACCTGTGTCGCGCTCAGGCATTTTGGTGCCAATCAGGATCAGCACGGCGCCAAACAGCAACGCAAAGATCACACCGGCCACCGCGGCAGCGCGGGGCGTCGTCAGCGGGCGCGGGCTGGGCTTGGATGACATTGCCATCAGGTCATCGTCTCACCGGACCGCGCCCCAGCCGGGCTATTCACGACGAAATTCAGTTCGCGACAGCCCAGTACACACACCAACAAGCTGAAAGTACCTGCGGGCAGCGCAGCGCGCATGAGATCGCAGTGCAGATGCGATGGGGCTCTTCGATCAACTGAGATTGGCAGCGCGTTCTGGAAGATGCGCACCGATGCTCCGCTCGGGGGCAACGTCGACTCCAACACCGCGGCCGATCACGAACGGGTGTTGGCCGATGCGTTGGCGCAGTTACCGTCTAAGCTGAACCCGGCCCTGCAACGACTATGATCGGCCCGGCAAGCTCGATTCGTTCGGCCAGCCGTGGCCTCGGCTGGGTGTGCATGAAATGCCTAGGTGTGCAACCACAGTCACGTCATCGCCGCCGCACCGGCACGCACGCAGGCCTGGGTGTCCGATCACGCCCAATGTCATCGCAGTGGCCACGGGAGTCTCCGCCCGGAAGTGTGTGATTTTTGCCCACCTCTGCGCGACAACTCATGTTGTCGCTGTGAGCCGGGCACAACGCCAATCGTCTCCGGCAGGGACGCATGTGACGGCTGGGGCTAACGCCAACTCGACTCTCCTTTCGCTGACGGCACCGACCACCACGGCTCCGGCCCGGCGTCTTCGTCCCCGCGCTGTGGTGCTGGGTCATCGCGTCGATCATCTCCCGCTATCGATTGCGTCGAAAACGCTTACGGCGTGGTCAAACGGTTTGGAGGTGACGCCCAATTGGCCGAAAGGGTGGTCGAGTACGAAAACGAGATAGAGCAGCATGCCCAAGAGGACGGCGACCGCGCTTGACAGAATCATGTGGCCAACGTTGCTCCTCAGGCGCAGAAAGCCGGTGAGCGCTATCAGCACCATGGCACCGAAGATCAGCGAGGACCACAACAGCGGCGGTATTCTTGGCTCGGCGTCGAGGAACCGAGTGTTGCGGTCGGATGCCAACACCGTCAATTGGCCGAGAAACTCTTGGCTGATCGCGCTGGACGCAGTGTTGGACTGTTCACTGCCAACGACCCGATACATCCCGGTGATCGCGGCGCGGGCTGCGTCGCTGGTGCCGCCGACGTCTTGCGTGTCCCATTCCGAGCCTTTCACCGCTTGCGCGTATTGGCGCAATAGTCCGCGCAGTTGTGCCTGCTCTGGCTGCGGCATGGCCACGGTCTGTCGGTACATCGTGGTGAGCGTCGATGCCTCATTGGCAGCGTTCGCCTCTGCGGAGTGGAATTGCTCCCACGCCACGACAACGGTGAAACCCAGTAGAGCACCGTAGACAAGCCCAACAACGGTGATGAAGGGCGACAGTGTCGAATTGTGCTCTGGCCCGGTCTCGGTGAGCCTGCGATTCGCCAGAAACACGCAGGCAACCGCTAGCAACATTGCCCCGACAACAACCACTGCCAGCAGCAGCCATGCGCCTACCACTCCGATGCTGCCCATTGACGATCAGCATGCCAACAACCTCGGGTTGCCGCACCCGGTGGCGCCAAAACGTAGCCGGCCCTGCACTCGACGCGGCTCACGCGACGGGTGGTTGCGGGCCACGACATGCACACCACATTTGAAATGCATCAAGGACGTCGCCGAGGCCTGACCTGTAGTAATGCCAAGGCGCTGTACGCGGCCACTTCCGCGGGATCGTCGAAAACCTGATGGGACCGGATCCTTCTCGACTGGGTCGACTCCGGCCACCTCATTGACTGGTACCCTGAGCCGGCGAAGACTGGCCCGTTGCGTAGCACCGCGACCCACCCCTCCGGTCGAAGTAGGCGATTATGGCCGATATTGTGCTTGTCAATCCTCGGTTCGATTTGTCTTATTGGGGCCTCGAATACGCACTTCCGCTGCTGGGTAAAAAGCGCATCTTACCGAGTGTCTGCCTGCCGTTGCTGGCAGCGCTGACGCCTGATGACCATTGCGTGACGATCGTCGATGAGAACGTCGAGCCAATCGACTACGACCGTGTGGCGATGGCCGACATTGTGGGGCTCACCGGTATGGATGTCCAGGGCCATCGGATGCTCGAGATTCTGCGCGAACTGAAAGCCCGTGACGTCTTCACGGTCGTCGGCGGTCCGTCGGTCACCGTGCAAGAAGATTTCTTCGAGGGCCTGGCGGATGTGATTTTCGTCGGTGAAGCGGACACGACCTGGCCGCAGTTTCTTGAAGAGTGGGCCCAGGGCCGGCATTTGCACCGGTACGAGCAACACGAGCCGACCGACATGACCCGCGCGCCGGTGCCCCGGTACGACCTGATCAAGGCTAAGCGCTATCTGTTCGGCAGCATCCAATTCAGCCGGGGCTGTCCGTTCCAGTGTGAGTTTTGCGACATCCCCATCACGTTCGGTCGTAAACCGAGGTTGAAGACGACCGCGCAGGTGATCGCCGAGTTGGAAGCGATGCGTGAACAGCGCGTACGAATGGCCTTCATCGTCGATGACAACCTGATCGGCACGATCGCGGTTAAGAAGTTGCTGCGTGACGTTGCCGCGTGGCAAGCCGCCAAGGGATACCCCTTGACGTTTATGGCCTATGCGTCGCTCAACCTCTCCGAAGACGACGAGATGTTGAAGTTGATGGACGCAGCGAACATCGCGATGGTCTTCATCGGTATCGAGAGCCCGAGCGAAGAATCGCTGCGCGAGACGAAGAAGTATCAAAACGTTCGCAAAGGCGGGACGATCGTCGATCGCGTCCGCAAAGTGCAAGACTCCGGCCTCGAAGTACTGTGCGGCATGATCGTCGGCTTCGACCACGACGATACCCGGATCTTCAAGGCCCAATACGAGTTCATTCGTCAGACCGACATCATGCACCCCACGCTTAACATGCTCGTCGCCATCCCGAAGACGCCGCTATACGCGCGGTTGAAGAACGAAGGCCGCCTGGATCTTTCGAGAACGAACCCCTCCGACGGAATGTTCGGCACGAACGTCATTCCACTCGGCATGACTCGCGACGAACTGCGCGACGGGTACGTCGGCCTGGTGCGGGACTTACACGATCCCGACTTCTACTTCGAACGGCTCGAAAACCTTTATCTCAGGCGCCGATTCAATTTCGCACGCACGCGCAATGCCTACTGGCGCCAACATCCCTGGATTAAGCGGAAATCCCAATCGCTCGAAGCGCTTGCAGCGATCGTCGTGTTCCTCCGGCTGATGTGGAATGTTCCCGACCAGGAGCTGCGCCGCATCTATCGCCGCCGGATGGCGACTATGCTTCGCCACCGGCCGGATCCAAGCGTCTTGTTCATCTGCGTAGTCAAGTGCGCGATGCACTACCACCAACACACGATGTCCCGGGAGATTTCGGAAGGCGGGGCTTCCTCAGCACATATCAGAGGAGAGATGGCTCTGTATTGAGCCGTCGCAGTGCGCGTTGAACCGTGCCGTGATTCAAACCCGTGGTCGGTGGCACTAAAGTCGCACCTTTGGCACGATTAATACATGGATGCCACGCTGACCCTGGGTAAGCAAGGCCGGGTCGTCATACCCGCCGAGATCCGCGAGGCGCTTGGGCTGTCAGCGGGTGACCGAATCCATGTCCGCGTGGATGGTAGGCGCATCGTGATGGAAAGGCCGCAAGACGCGATCGACGAACTACGGTCGCTAGGGCGCGACCGCGCGGTGAATCGTTCCTTGGTGGAAGAGCTGCTGGCAGAACGGCGCGCCGAGGCGCGCAGCGAATGATTCTCGACGCCTCCGCTGCTCTGGCGTTGATTCACGATGAGCCCGGAGCCGACGTGGTCGCCAACGCGATGGCCGAATCGACAATCGGCACAACGAATCTCGCCGAGGTGATCGGCAAGCTAGTGGTCCTGCCTGGAATTACATCGGTGTAAGTTAGGTCTGTCTCGGCGAGGGGAAGCGCCGAGCCTCCGTGGTGGTGCGTGTCGTCGGAGGTTGGGGTGTCTCGTTGCTCGCCGTTTGTGATTGTGCTGTCCGATGCCGATCGGAGGGTGTTGGAGGAACGTGCCCGCGCGTACACGCTTGCGCACGCGCAGGTGGTGCGGGCCAAGATCGTGTTGTTGGCCGCCGATGGTGTGGCGAACAGGGTGATCGCCGAGCGGCTGGACGTACACGTCGATGTTGTGAGTCGATGGCGGAAACGCTTCTGCGAGAAGGGGATCGACGGGTTGGCGGACCACAAGCGGTCGGGTCGGCCGCGGGTGTTCGCCGCTGAGGTGGTCGCGGAGGTCAAGGCAATGGCGTGTGCGCCGCCGAGCGAACGCGAGGTGCCGCTGTCGCGGTGGAGTTCGGCCGAGTTGGCCGCCCAGGCGCGCGCCGAGGGGCTGGTGGCCTCGGTGTCGGCCTCCACGGTGCGGCGATGGCTGGCCGCGGACGCGATCAAGCCGTGGCAGTTCCGGTCGTGGATCTTCCCGCGAGACCCCGACTTCGCGGCGAAGGCCGGCCGGGTGCTGGATCTCTACGAGCGGGTCTGGGACGGCGAGGAACTCGGCGAGAACGAGTACGTGATCAGTGCTGATGAGAAGAGCCAGCTGCAGGCGCTGTCGCGGTGTCATCCCGAACTTGCCACCGCGCCGGGCCGAGCGCGGCGGGTGGAGTTCGAGTACGAGCGGCACGGCACGCTGGCCTATTTCGGCGCCTACGACGTGCACCGCGCGCAGCTGATGGGCCGGGTCTCGCCCAGCACCGGGATCGCCCCGTTCACCGCGCTGGTCGAACAGGTGATGACCACCGAACCGTACGCCTCGGCCGAGCGGGTGTTCTGGATCGTGGACAACGGCTCCAGTCACGCCGGGCGGGCCTCCATCACCCGGATGGGTGAGGCGTGGCCGACCGCGACCCTGGTGCACCTGCCGGTGCACGCGTCGTGGCTCAATCAGATCGAGATCGTGTTCTCGGTGATCCAGCGCAAGGTCATCAAGCCGGCCGACTTCGACGATCTGGATGCGTTGGCGCAGCGGCTGATCGAGTTCGAGCCACGCTACAACGCCACCGCGGCACCGTTCGACTGGCGCTTCACCCGCGCCGACCTCAACGATCTGATGCGGCGCATCCAGATGCACCGATCCGGCCCGTTGGAGCAGGCAGCGGCATGAACCGGCCTGCCACGGCCAGAGAGCCGGGCCAGCGGCTGAGAAGATGAGCTGATGCCCACGCCTCCCACCTCCACCAAAACGAGCCTCGGTCAACGGCTGTCCGATCGCGCCCGCCAGCGCTGGCCCGCGCTGGACAGGGTCAGCGTCCGCTTTCGCGGCGCATTCGCCTACGTCGACGCGCACCTGCCCGACGGTGAGATCATGCCGCTGTGTCGCCTGCGCTACGGCGGCTCGGCGAGCATTTGGGGATTCGCCATCTACCGCGCCAGCCACAACGACTACCAAAACTCGTTCCTGCCCACCGGCGCGAGGGCCGGTAGCCCCGAAGATGCCCTCGACTGCGCCTGCGGCCTCTACCTCGGCGATCCCACCGCGTGGATCGAAGCCATCACCGATACACCGACGAACTAACCATCATGCCCACTAGGAACTGACCTGATCTTGGGCGGTGGAGCGCTCGATCATCCCGAACACCGTCTCGCCGTCGTAGCTGTAGCGTGCCAGACCCTGCTGCAACTGCAGTCCACCCCCGACCTCTGGCGGCATGATCATGAAGGTCGACATCGTGGTGTGACCCTCGATTTCGATGGACTTGCCGGCGGCATCGAGAACGAGCGAGACGTCCTCGCCCTGTGGCTGTAAGCGATTCAGAAACGGCGCCTTGACAACTCGCGCGGGGACGACTTTGCCGTCGTCGACGATGTAACCCTCGTTGTAGGTCGGCTTGCCGTCGGTGCGCGGCGGATAGATTTGGAAGCCGAATCCGAAGCCGCTTGGAAATGCGGCCGCTTGCCACACGTGGCCCCGTAGCGGGGCCAGTCGACGGACGCCTTGGCGGCGGATTCGGTTGGCCCCGCCGCGCAGTTCGTGCGTCTCGTTGCCGACGGTGATGCTGCCGGTGGCGTTGCACAGTTGCTCGAAGCGCCACGGATAGCCGATCAGGTAGCCCTCCTCCTGCGTGGACAGGACGCGCCGCGCCTCCGCGCTGGTGGAGCCATTCTCCCACGGGGGCGATGTCGGCCGAATGTCTATCTGCGCCTTGACCGTAACGCGTTCGCCATCGGCCGACCAGGGCATCCAGCCCGCCATCTGGGCGTCGACGGTGGTGGCGATGGCCTGGCCATCGAGCTTGACACGGAGATGCCGGTACGGCTCCACCACTTCGAAGGACAGCGGCCCGGCGCCGAGAATCCGGGGTTCGCCGTCGGCGCCGAGCGGGTCGTGCACGGGCCCGCTGCCGAAGACGTTGAACACGCGTCCGTCGGCAAATGCGAGATTGACCTGGATGTCGTGGGTGTCCCATTGATCGGCGACGGCCTCGATTCCGAGGCGCGGGATGCCGAATTTGCCGCTGTCGTCCCAAATCCAGGCATTGACCGATTCCCGGGCTTCCGGGTCCTCGGGTCGACGGGCCCAGACGAATTCCCAGTCCTCGCGCAGCCCGCCGGTCAAGTCGATGGTCATGGTTGTCAAACCTTCCCCGCGGTCATGCGCTGCATGTAGTCGGCGAACAGTGGGCGCACCGCCGTCATGTTCAACCCGAATGTGGCCGGATCGGGATGCGTGTTCGGCAACCGCGAGGCCGCTTGGGCCTGCCACCACTCGCGCATCCCGGTTTCGAACTCAACCGAAACCGGCTCGCCCAGCCAGGCATACAGCCTTTTGACTTCGCCTATCGGATCACGTTGCACAGCAGCGAAATCCAAGTCGAAGAACCTATCGTCGTTGCCGCTGTCACGGAACGCCAATGCACGCTGCATCCCGACCGACCAGTGTTCGACATTGAGCTGCCCCAGGTAGTTCCGGTCCACCGTGTTCGAGGTCATCTGGCGGAATTCGGCGTAGAGATCGGCGACCGACAGGAGCACCTCCGTCGGGTCACGGTGCGTCCAGACGTAGCGGGCGTCGGGAAACGCTTCGTCGAGGTACGGCAGAAACAGCAGATGCGTGGGGCATTTCAACCGCCAGGGCCGGCGAGGTTGACCCCACTGCAACAACTTCAGCGCCCGCCGTTCGTAGGCGTAGGTCGATGTGAGGTCGGCATCGAGCAGCCACCGCGAGTAGGTCGGAATATGCGCGAACGCTTGGAAATACTGGCTTTTGAAGTCCAGCGCCATCAGGTCCTGACACTCCTCCGGTCCCGTCGGCGTCGACGGCACCAGCGCGGCCAGCCGTGGCGCGGCGGCGTCCATCATCTTCTGCTGGGCCACGGCGGCGGCGACCCGCGGATCGGGACCCTCGACGGTGGACGGAGGCGGGCATGGCTCGCCCGCCTCCCACCGGCGCAGCGAACGCGCGTGTGGGTCCTGTGCGAGCAAGAACGACAGGGCGGTGGATCCTGTGCGTGGTAGCCCGAGCCCGATCAACGGGCGCTCGACCACCTCGTCGTCGATCTCGGGGTGACGACGGTACCAATCCTCGATGTGCAGCCGGTTCTTCAGTGACTTCATGATCAAGTCGCGAACGATGAACTCGCCCATAGGATTCAAATCTGCCTCGGTACGCAGCGACTGGACGAGAACTTCCAGACCCTCGCGGAACGAGTCGACGCCGAACTCGTCGAGTCCGGTATCGCGGCAGGCCGCATCAAGTATGTCGTCGACCGAGTCCATAGGGTGTTCTCCTTGACGGAACGTTACGCCCGTGCGCCGTCTTTACCCAGCAGCTAATTGGTGTCACCATGATGACGTGAATGACGATGGGCTGTCAACACCAGCTTCGCCGGATGCACCGACACGCGTGGAGCGTCCCTACCGCAGTCGGGTGCGCGACCAGAAGACCGCCGAGACGCGGGAGCGGATCGTGCGCGCCGGAGTGGCGATCGTCCAAGGCCTACCCGATCTGGATTGGAGCGCGATGACGTTTCAGGCGGTCGCTGAGGGCGCGGCGGTCAGCAAGCGAACAGTGTTCCGCCACTTCGCAACTGAACGTGAGCTACGCGATGCCGTCATGCAGCAATTTCAACAGCGTGCCGGGGTGAGCTACCAGAATGTCGACCTTGACGGCGTCGCCGCGGTGGCCCGCCGCGTCTTCGAAGCGCTATCCGCGTTTGCGGTCTCGTCGTGGACCATCGAGCCGGACGACCCCACATTTACGGCCATGGATCGGGCCCGCGGCGAGGCTCTGCGCGGGGCGGTCGCGGCCGCCGCGCCGAACTGGTCGGCACAGCAGCGAGCCCTGGCGGCCGGCGTGCTGGACGTGCTGTGGAGCCCGCCTGCCTACGAACGTCTAGTGGTGCATTGGGGGGCGAGTTCTTCAGACGCCATCAAGGCGATCGAATGGGGGATCGGGCTCGTCGTGCACAGCATCGAATCCGGGCAACCGCCGCACTGATCTCAGGGAGACCGGAAAGGACTGGCGCCAACGATCGGCGCCAGTCCCACCAGCCGGTTTACTGCGAGGCTTTCTGGCGGGCCTCAGCCGCACTTGCAGCCGCACGTGCCGCCTCGGCTTGGGCCTCCTTCTTGGCCACATTGCGCTGCGCCTCCGCCTTTTCTTGCTGGGCGCGGCCTTCCTTGCGGAGACCCTCGTGGCTGATCACGATGCCGATAATTTCCTTTGCCTTACCGATCGCGTCCTCAATGACGCCCTTGATGGCTGCCACCGGTCCACTGTCGCGGTCACTCATACTGAGTCCTTTCTCGAGTTGGCGGTCCAGTACCGCGTACCCCGCGACAGTGACGCCGCAATCGCCCCAGCCGATGACAGCAGTGTGGCATCGGTCACTCCGGCCGCCTACCAGCAACTTGTCAGTCGTATTGCCTTAGAAATTCCCGCATCACCGCATCGAACCGGTGTGGCTCCTCGACGAAGGGCAGGTGCGAGCTGGACTCGAAGAACTCGAACCTCGAACCGGCAATGCGCCGGTGCATTTCCCGCATGTGCTCCGGCGAACATTCGTCGTACTTGCCGGCCAGGAGCAGGGTCGGCACTGTGATTTCGGCCAACCGGTCGACGACGTCCCAGTTACGGATGGTCCCGACGATGCGAAAGTCGCTTGGGCCGAACATGGTTTCGAAGATCTCGGCTCCCATGTGGCGAAACGCGTCCTCGAGTTCTTCGGGCCACGGACGATTCCGGCAAAGGTAGGTCTCGTTCCAGGTTCTGATGGCGGCCTGGTATTCACCGGCGTGGGTGGTACCGGCTGCTTCGTGACTGTCGATGGCGGACTGTGTCGCCGCGTCCAACTCGGACTTCAAACGGGCGACGTTGTCCGAGAACTCGGGTATGGACGCGGTGCTGTTCGAGATAATCAGGCTCGCGGTTGCAGATGTCGTGTCAAGAACGTACTGCTGGGCCAGCATTCCTCCCCAGGAGTTACCGAAGATGTGAAAGCGATTCAGGCCAAGCCCGCGTACCACCGCATCCATTTCGGCCACCGAGCGTCGCATCGTCCAAAGTTGCACGTCCGATGGGCATTCGGATTTCCCGCAGCCCAGCTGATCCCAGAAGATGACTTCCCGCTCGTCGGCCAAGCGTTTCAGCGACGTCAGGTAGCCGTGCGGTAAACCCGGCCCGCCATGGACCGCGAGCAGCGGGAGACCCGCCCCACCGCCAACCCGGTTGAACCACACGTTTCCACCGGGGACTGCGATCATTCCCTGCAGAGACATAGCAACAGTGTCCTGGATGGCGCCTGCCTGCCCAACAAGGCCGACCCTCCTTGCAACTCATACTCTCGAACTGAGAGAATAAGGTTCTCATGTCTGTGCGGTCGGCTCTCGGGCCCCGCCCCTGCACGTCGAAGTGCCCGCTGAAGTGGAGAAAGACCTGTGCCTGAAGCTGTCATCGTGTCCGCCCTGCGTACGCCCATCGGAACCGCCCGAAAGGGAACGCTGCGCGATACCAGCGCTTTCGACCTCGCCAGCCACGTGGTCACGGAAGCCGCGATGGATCTGGACCCGGCACTGGTCGACGACGTGATCCTGGGCGAAGGTCTGTACGGCGGCGGCGTTGTCGCCCGGCACGCGGCGATCACCGCGGGCCTGCCCACGGTGCCCGGTCTGGCCAACAACCGGCACTGCGCGGCTGGTCAGGCGGCGGTGCAGAGCGCGGCGGCAAGTGTGCGCGCCGGGATGGACCAGCTCATCATCGCCGGTGGTGTGAATTCGGCGTCGACGTCGCCGCGGTCGCGGTTGCAGATCGACGGCGAGTGGGTCGACTGGTTCCCGCCGACCCACCCGGACCGCCCCGACGCGCCCAACATGGACATGTCGATCACCGTGGGCTGGAACGCGGCCGTTGCCGCTGGCGTGAGCCGTGAGGAGATGGACGCGTGGGCGCTGCGGTCGCACCGCAATGCGATCGCCGCGATCGACGAGGGCCGTTTCGTCGACGAGATCGTCCCCATCCCGACGCCGTACGGCATGTTCGCGGTCGACGAGCACCCGCGCCGGGACACCACCATGGAGAAGTTGGCCGCTCTGAAGCCGCTGCATCCGGAAATCGAGGGCTTCTCCATCACCGCCGGCAATGCGTGTGGCGCCAATGACGGCGCCGCCGTGCTGACCATCGCCAGCGACGAGTTGGGACTGCCCGCCATGGCGCGGGTGGTGTCGTGGGCGTCCGTCGGTGTCGACCCAGCCTCCACCGGCTTGGCGCCGGTAGACGCGATCCCGAAAGCTCTTGCCCGGGGCAATCTTTCGATATCCGACGTGGACCTGTTCGAGATCAACGAGGCATTCGCCGCGATGTGCGTGGCCACCATCAAGCTGCTGGATCTGGACCCGGACAAGGTGAACGTCAGCGGCAGCGGCTGCTCGCTGGGGCATCCGGTGGCCGCCACCGGCGCCAGGATGCTGGTCACCCTCGTGTACGAATTGCGTCGCCGCGGCGGCGGCATAGGGGTCGCGGCCATGTGCGCCGGCGGCGGCATGGGTTCTGCGACGGTTATCGAGGTACCTGCGCCGTAAAGGTAGGGAAAGGCCGCAAATGGACGTAGCCGATCTGATTGCCGGTGCGCGCAACGGATCTCCGCGCGCCGCGGGTCGGCTGCTGAGTCTCGTCGAGGGTGACCGCCGCGACGAGGTGCTGGCGAGTCTCGGTGCCTCTGAGGCTGTTAACGCCGTCCGCGACGTCCGCGTTGTCGGCATCACCGGGCCACCGGGCGCGGGCAAGTCGACGACGATCGCGGCCCTGGTCGGTGCTTACCGGGAGCGTGGCTGCCGGGTGGCGGTGCTGGCCGTGGACCCGTCGTCGCCGTTCAGCGGCGGTGCGCTACTGGGTGACCGGATCCGAATGGCCGCACATATCAACGACTCCGACGTACTGATCCGCTCGGTGGCGAGTCGCGGCCATATCGGCGGTCTGGCCGCGGCGGTTCCGGCGGCCATCCGCCTGCTGGGTGCCATTGGTTACGACGTGATCCTGTTGGAGACCGTGGGAGTGGGGCAATCCGAGATCGAGATCGCCGCCATCGCCGACCCGACCGTCGTCATCCTCAATCCCGGCGCCGGTGACGCGGTCCAGGCCGCCAAGGCGGGTGTGCTGGAAGTGGCGGACATCGTGGCGGTCAACAAGGCCGACCGGGACGGTGCCGAACAGACGGTGCGGGATCTGCGGGCTGAGACCAAAGCCCCGATCGTCAGTCTCATCGCCGCCCGCGGCGAGGGTGTCGCGGATCTGGTGGCCGCGATCGACGACCATCATCGCGCCGACAGCCGAGCCCGACGACTGGCGCGTGCGCGGGCGCAGATCCTGTCGCTGGCGCAGACGCGGCTGCGGGCAAGTCCGGATCTCGACCGGCTCGCCGAGTCCGTGGTGGACGGCGACGACGACCCCTACACCGCGGCCGAACGGCTGGTTAAGGGTGGCTCGCCCTAACTGTTGTCGACGGACTTTCCGGTGGCGGCGGCATGACCCGCGCGGAAGCCGAAAACCATTGCCGGGCCGATGGTTCCGCCGGCGCCCCCGTAGGCCCGACCCGTCACGCCGGCCATCGCGTTGCCCGCGGCGAACAGACCCGCTATCGGCTCGCCACTGACATGGAGCACGCGGCCGTCGTGGTCGGTGCGTGGTCCGCCCTTGGTGCCCATCGCGCCGACGCACACCGGAACCGCGTAGTACGGGGCGGTGTCGATCGGGCCGAGCGTCTTCCCGGCCAGCGTGGTGGCCTGATCGTCGCCCCAGTAACCGTCGTATGCGCTTGAGCCACGACCGAAGTCGGCATCGGAGCCCGCCGCAACGTGACGATTCCACGTCTCGATGGTGCGGATCAGACCGTCGGCGTCGATACCGGTCTTGGCACCCAACTCGGCGAGGTCGGCCGACTCGCAGAACCAGTCCGGGACGGGTTCGCCCGGGGCGATACCCAGAAATCCGTAGCGCTGCAGGTGAACCGAATCGAAGACGATCCATCCGCTGTCGTTGACATATCCGCCTCGGGGGTCGAGGTAGTGGAAGGCGCCGGCCATGGAGTTGTAATCGCAGGCCTCGTTGACGAATCGGCGCCCGGCCCGGTTGACCATGATGCTTCTGGGACGCGTTCGTTCCAGTCGCACGCTGCGGCTGCGCTGCTTGCCGTCGATGGTGTCGCCCGGGATCCGCACGATCGGCACCCACCACGCCTCGCCCATGTTGGCCAGGTCGGCTCCGTGTGCCATCGCCATGCGCAGCCCGTCGCCGGTGTTGTTCGGCGGCGATACCGCCCCGTGCATCGGGCCACGCAAAAACGCTTGCACCAGAACAGGATCCCATTCGAAGCCGCCGGTGCCCAGGATGACGCCTCGGCGCGCACGCACCTCCATGTTCGAGATCCGTACTCCGGTGACTTCACCGCCTTCGACGATGAGCTCTTCGGCCCGTGCGTTCGTCACCAGCGTCACCCCGAGATCCAACAGGCCCTTGAGCAGTCCGGCGATCAGCGCGGTGCCGGCCACGCACAGGTCACCGGATTGTTCGTCGACGTCCGCATGCAAACGCGCCCGGGTTTCGGCGTCGAACCCGACGTTGGACCAATCCGGCGGAAACGAGGTGATCCGCTCACCCCATTCGCCAAGTCGACTGAGGTCGAAGGGAACCGCGCTCAGCGATCGGCCCCCGCTGGGTTGTCCCCCGGGCAGTTCGGGTTGGTAGTCCGGGAAGCCGGGTGCGATTTCGAAGCGCAGACCGCTGTGCTTCTCGACGAAGTCGAGCATCGCCGGGCCGGTGTGGACGAACGTTTCGACCAGCGCGTCGTCCATCGAGCCGTAGGACTGGGCGCGCAGGTATTGCAATGCGTCGTCCACCGTCAATTCCCGCTCGGCACAACGGTTATGGGCCGGAATCCACGCGATCCCGCCGGACACCGCCGTGGTTCCGCCGACGGTCGCAGCCTTCTCGAACACCTCGACCGAAGCGCCGGCGACTGCCGCCGTCAGCGCGGCGGTGAGAGCGGCGGCGCCGCTGCCGAGCACGACGACATCGACTTCGTGGTCCCACGTCATGGCTTGCGATCCCTTCAGCTGAGCAGCGCGGACAGGTGTTTTGCGGCCTTGATGACCGCGTCCTTTCCGCGCAGTACGACGTCTTCGCGGTGGGAGATGAGGTTGATGCAGGTTGGTGGCGAGGGTGCCTTGCGGTGTACCGGCACGGCCAGTCCATAGGTATTCGGTTCGATCTCCCCGTAGGTCATCACCCAGCCGCGGTCACGCGCGCGCAGCACCAGTTCTCGTTCGCCCGGCCGCGGCGGCATGCTGGCCAGCAGGGCGATCCCGGCGGCGCCACGGTCCAGCGGGTATCGGCTGCCCTCGTGGAAGGAAAGTTGATAAGCCACATGGGTCGGCACGATCACCGCGATTGCCACTTGCTGGTCACCCTCGGCGACCAGAAGCGAAACGGTGGTGCCGAGTTCGTCGGCCAGCCCACGCAGCGTCGGCAGACTCAGCTGGCGCACATTGTGGTCGAATGACGCGCCCAGCACCGCCAGGCCGGACGCGGGGCGGTAGCGCCCGTCCTCTCCCTTGGCGACCAAACGGAACTGGGCCAATGTCGAGAGCAATCGATAGGCGATGGTGCGGTGCACACCGACCTGGTCGGCCAGTTCTTGCACGGTCAGCCCGGTCGCCGAAGCCGCCACCATCTGCAGCGCGGTCAGCCCCCTGGCCAGAGTCTGCGAACCCGTCCCGGCGCCCGTCACAGGCTTGACAGACCTCCCGCTGAGAGCGAAGCTCTATATATAACGCACATCAGTGTGCGATATTAGCACAGACTACCTACCAATAACGAGAGCCAGATTCTCACCAAAGTTAGGACCCAAAGAGGCGCCGTGGCAGAGTTCGAGAGCATCTGGAGCGACCTGCAGGGTGTGGAGTTTTCGCAGGGCTACCTGTCCGCCGGGGGAGTCCGGACCCGCTACCTGCGCGCCGGCGACCCGGCCAAGCCGGTGCTGATGTTGTTGCACGGGTCCGGCGGCCACGCCGAGGCGTATGTCCGCAATCTGGCTGCGCACGCCGAGCATTTCTGGACCTGGTCGATCGACATGCTCGGGCACGGCTACACCGACAAGCCGGGGCATCCGCTGGAAGTCGGCCACTACGTCGAACACCTGATGACGGTGCTGCGCACCATCGGCGCAGCCCGGGCCAGCCTCAGCGGTGAGTCGCTCGGGGGCTGGGTGGCCGCCCGCGCCGCGGTCGACCATCCGGAGGTGGTCGACAAGCTCGTCCTCAACACCGCCGGAGGTTCCCAGGCCGACCCTGCGGTGATGCAGCGGATCATCACGCTGTCCATGGCGGCCGCCGAGAACCCGACGTGGGACACGGTTCAGGCACGGATCAAGTGGCTGATGGCAGACAAGTCCAAGGATTACGACGATCTGGTCGCGAGCCGGCAAAGGATATATCGCCAACCGGGATTCGTCGCGGCGATGAGCGACATCATGGCGCTGCAGGATCCAGAGATCCGGGCGCGAAACATCCTGGGACCGGCCGAGTACGGGTCGATCACCGCGCCCACCCTGGTGCTGTGGACCAGTGACGACCCGACCGCCGATGTGACCGAGGGCCGCCGCATCGCCTCGATGATTCCCGGTGCGCGGTTCGAATTGATGCCGGGCTGCGGTCACTGGCCGCAATACGAGGACGCGAAGACCTTCAACCGCCTCCATCTCGAATTCCTACTGGGGCGTTGATGGGTGCAGCCGGGCAAGACCTCAATGTCGACGTCGTCGTCGTCGGCGCCGGCCCGGTCGGGCTCACCCTGGCCAATATCCTTGGCCTGCAGGGTGTACGGACGTTGGTGGTGGACGAGCGGGCGTCGCTGATCGACTACCCGCGCGGTGTCGGGCTCGATGACGAGGCGTTGCGCACCTTCCAGTCGATCGGCTTGGTCGACCGCATCCTGCCGCACACCGTGCCCAATCAGATCCTGCGTTTCTACGACGCACAGCGCCGCATCCTTGCCGAAATGGCACCGCCCGATGCGCGTTTCGGCTGGCCCAAGCGCAACGGGTTCGTGCAGCCCCTGGTCGACGCCGAATTGTTGCGCGGTTTGGACAGATTCGACCACGTCGAGGTCTGGTGGGACCGTCCGATGACGTCATGCGAGCAGACCGCCGACGCGGTGACCGTCGAACTGCGCAGGGACGGTGACAGCTGCGTGCGCGCGCGCTACGTCGTCGGCTGCGACGGCGGACGCAGCATGACCCGCCGGATGATGGGCGTGTCCTTCGACGGGACGACGTCGTCGACGCGGTGGCTGGTCGTCGACATCGCCAACGATCCGCTGGGCCACCCGAACAGCGAGGTCGGCGCCGACCCCGAGCGCCCGTATGCCTCGATCTCGATCGCGCACGGTATTCGCCGGTTCGAGTTCATGATTCACGCCGACGAGACCGACGAGCAGGCCGAGGATCCCGCGTTTCTGACCCAGATGCTGGCACGCATGGTGCCCCACCCCGACCGGGTCGACGTGATCCGACGCCGCGTCTACACCCACCACTCGCGCATCGCCGGCGCCTTCCGCAACGGTCGACTGCTGCTCGCCGGAGACGCCGCGCACCTGATGCCGGTATGGCAGGGACAGGGCTACAACAGCGGCATTCGGGATGCCGCCAATCTGGGCTGGAAGCTTGCGGCGGTGGTGACCGGCCGGGCGGACGCCGAGTTGCTGGACAGCTACGACGAGGAGCGGCGCAAGCACGCCCGGGCGATGATCGACCTGTCCACCATGGTGGGCCGCGTCATCTCTCCGACCAATCGCCGGGTCGCGTCGGCGCGCGACCTCATCGTGCGATCGGCGTCAATTGTGCCGTCGCTCAAGCGGTATGTGCTGGAAATGCGATTCAAGCCGATGCCGCGCTACGAGCACGGGGCCGTCGTCCATGACGAGCCGCGCCACCCCGGCTCGCCGGTAGGCACGTTGTTCGTGCAGCCTCGTGTCGATACCCGGACGCAGCGCGATGTCCTTTTGGACGACGTGCTGGGTGAGTGGTTCGCCGTGCTGTGTTGGAACAACAACCCGCGCAAGATCCTCGGTGAGGACGCGTTCGCCAAGTGGAAAGCCTTGGGCGCACGGTTTATTGCGCTGCGTCCGCTGACTCAACTGAACTGGACCGGGCATGATGATCCCGATGTGGTGATCGTGGGGGACCGTACCGGTGGCCTCAAAGCCTGGTTCGACGGACACAAGGAATCGGTGCTGTTCCTGCGCCCGGATCGCTGCATCGCGGGTGCCTGCATTGCCCAGCTTGCGCCAGAGTTGAGCGCATCGCTGCTCGACGCCCTCACCCTCACGCCGGGAGGAGGTGACTTGCCAAGTGCCACTGGCTCTGTGCTGTATGTCCCACAGCCCGCTGCTGAATCTACCGGGGCCGCCGCGGGACCTGCTTGACGACGTCGAAGCCGCGATCACCGAGGCCCGGGAGTTCGTCACGGCTTACGACCCCGAACTCGTCGTCATCTTTTCTCCGGACCACTACAACGGCTTCTTCTACAAGGTGATGCCGCCTTTCTGTATCGGCACCAGCGCCAACGGAGTTGGCGACTACGGCACCCACCTCGGCCCGCTGGATGTACCCGAAGACATCGCAACCGACTGCGCGAGAGCCGTTCTGGGCTCCGGCGTGGACGTCGCGGTATCGGCGAGCATGGACGTCGACCACGGCACCGTGCAGCCGCTGGAGAAGCTCTTCGGAGACGCCACGTCTCGTCCGGTGATCCCGATCTTCATCAACGCGATCGCGGTGCCGCTGGGGCCGTTACACCGTTGCCGCGCATTGGGTACCGCAGTGGGCAGCTATCTGGCGACGCTGAACAAGCGGGTCCTGGTCATCGGATCCGGTGGGCTGTCGCACAGTCCGCCGGTGCCGACGCTGGACACGGCCGGTCCCGCGGTCCGGCAGCGGATCGTGCATGGCGAACCGATGACGACCGAGCAGCGGCAAGCCAGACAGACCGCGGTGATCGAAGCGGCAAAGAGCTTCGCCGGGGGGGACAGCGAACTTCAACCCCTCAATCCGATGTGGGATCACCACTTCCTCGAGACCGTCGACGCGGGACGGCTGGACGAGCTCGCTCAATGGTCGAACTCGTTCGTGCTGCACGAGGGCGGCAGCTCCGCACACGAAATCAGGACATGGGTAGCGGCTTTCGCGGCGCTGGCAACCGCGGGGCCATACCGGACCCAGGTGCGCTACTACAAGCCGGCCGCCGACTTGATCGCCGGGTTCGCGATCAGAACGGCGGTGCCGAAATGACGGCTGAGGCGCGTCCTGATCGCGGCGACCCGCTTCGCCCGGCTTCGCCGCGCTCGCGATCGCAGCTGGAAGATCACGTTGTCGACGTGCTCATCGTCGGCTCTGGCGGTGGCGGCATGACGGCGGCTCTGACGGCCAATGCGTCCGGCCTGGATGCGCTGATGGTGGAAAAGTCTCCGCAATTCGGCGGCTCCACCGCGCTTTCGGGTGGCGGCATCTGGGTTCCCGGGGCACCGGCCCAACGCCGGGAGGGTTACGCACCTTCTCCCGACAGCGTCGTGGAGTATTTGCGGAGGATCACCGACGGCCTGGTCAGCGAGGCCCGAATACGCCAGTACGTCGAGTCATCCCCGAAGATGCTGGAGTTCCTGGAGGGAGTCTCCGGATCGCTCGAGTTCGTCTGGAAGCCTGGCTATGCCGACTACTACCCGGAGTTGCCGGGCGGTTCCGAACTCGGCAGCACGATCAACGTGCCGCCCATCGATCTGCGCAAGTTGGGACCGGACGAACAGAACCTGCTGACGCCGTTGGCGCTTGCCCCCAAAGGAATCTGGCTGGGGCCCAAGGAGCTTCGGTCCTTCTATCGCATCAGGCAATCGTGGGCCGGTAAAGGCGTCCTGGTGAAGCTGATTTCGCGGATGGTCAGAGCCAGGGTGTTGGGCGAACGGATAGCGGCGATCGGGCAGTCGCTGGCGGCTCGGCTCAGCCTGGCGATCAGGGAACGCGGCATCCCGCTGTGGCTGAACTCGCCGATGACCGAGCTGCTCACCGACGTCGACGGAGCGGTGGTCGGCGCGATGGTCGAGCGGGACGGCCGCCCACAACGGGTCGTCGCGCGTCTGGGTGTCATCCTGGCGTCCGGGGGCTTCGACCACGACTTGGCCTGGCGCAAGGAGCAGCTGCCCGTTGTCGACCAGGACTGGAGCTTCGGCAATCCCGCCGCGATGGGTGACGGGATCCGCGCGGGCCAGAAGGTGGGCGCCGCTGCCGACTTACTCGACGAGGCCTGGTGGTTCCCGGCAATCCAATGGCCGGACGGCCGAATGCAATTCATGCTCAACGAGCGGATGATGCCGGCGCAGTTCATCGTCAACGGCGAAGGCAAGCGCTTCATCAACGAGGCGGCGCCGTACATGGACTTCGGTCACGCGATGATCGACGGTCAGAAGTCCGGGGTCACCCACATCCCATGCTGGCTCATCACCGATCACAGATCGTGGAATCGCTACGTCATCGGCGGCCATCTGCCGATACCCAAGATTCCCGGCGCGCCGGTACCCACCGGGCGCAAGGTCCCGCCGGCCTGGCTGGAATCCGGTGTGGTCAAGGCGGCGATGAGCTGGGACGAGATGGCGGCCAAGATCGGAGTACCGGCACAACAGCTTTCCGAAACGGCCCGCCGTTTCAACGCGCTGGCGCGCCAGGGTCACGACGACGATTTCAACCGCGGCGACAGCGTCTACGACAACTACTACGGCGATCCGACCCTGTCCAACCCCAACCTGTATCCGCTGCGGGACCCGCCGTATTACGCGTTCCGAATCGTTCTCGGCGACCTCGGCACGTCAGGTGGTCTGCGCACCGACGAGTACGCCCGGGTGCTGCGGTCCGACGACACCGTGGTGCCGGGCCTGTACGCGGTGGGCAACACCTCGGCACCCGTGATGGGCCGCAGCTACGCCGGCGCGGGGGCGACCATCGGCCCGGCGATGACCTTCGGCTTTGTCGCGGCGAAACACATTTCGGAACAGGCCGTGCTGAAAAGCGCACGGACAGACCCTTAATTCCCATGGGAGGAAGTAAATGAAGATCTCGCTGTTCTACGAATTCGCCCTGCCGCGTCCTTGGGCGCCGGACGACGAACACATCATGCTGCAGGACTGCCTGGACGAGGTCGAGGCCGCCGACAAGGCCGGCTTCTCCACCGTCTGGCTCACCGAACACCACTTCCTCGAGGAGTACTGTCACTCCACTGCACCCGAGATGTTCCTGGCCGCAGCCAGCCAGCGGACCAAGAACATCCGGCTGGGATTCGGCATCATGCACCTGCCGCCCGCGGTCAATCACCCCGCCCGGGTGGCGGAACGCATCGCCACCCTGGACCTGATCTCCAACGGACGTGTCGAGTTCGGTACCGGGGAATCGTCTTCGGTCGGGGAATTGGGCGGATTCAACATCGATCCCGCCGACAAACGCGCACAGTGGGAAGAGGCC
>NZ_DATJYB010000096.1:0-32779 GCF_035499775.1 Mycobacterium sp.
GGTCCCAGGATGGAGCAGTTCAGCGAATCCGCCTCGGCGTTGAACCGCACACCCCTACCCAGGGCGCTCAGCTCGCAACGAAGCCGAGTCGCGGTCGCGGCGGACCCGGTGAAGGCGACCTGGTCGTGCTCGCCGAGTTCATCGAGCAATCCGCCGGGGCTGGCGCATACCAACTGCAGTGAGCCTTCGGGCAGTAACCCGCTGGCGATCACGCGTCGCACCAGATGCTCGGTCAGGTACGCCGTCTGGTGTGCGGGCTTGACGATCGTCGGCACCCCGGCCAGCAACGCCGGGGCCAGCTTCTCCAGCATGCCCCAGACCGGGAAGTTGAACGCGTTGATCTGCACCGCCACACCGGGCCGTGTGGTGTAAATGTGCTGACCTACGAAAGTTCCTGCGCGGCCGATGGTTTCGGTGCTGCCGTCGAGGTAGATGGTGTCGTTGGGCAGCTCGCGGGCGCCTTTGCCCGCGTAGCTGAGCAGAGTTCCGATACCGCCGTCGATGTCGATGGCAGAGTCGCGTGCGGTGGCACCGGTCGCGAAGGACAGCGGATAGAACTCGTCCTTGCCGGCCATCAGCAGCTTGCCGAGTTGCTTGAGGCAACCGGCACGTTGCGGGAACGTGAGTGCACTCAACGCCGGTCCGCCGACATCGCGGGCGTAGTTGACCGCCGCGGAGAAGTCCAGTCCTTGCGTGGAATAGCGTGCCACGTCGGCCCCGGTGACGGCATTGGCGAGCGCCACGCCCGCATCGTCGGCGGTGACCCACTGCCCCTTCACGAAGCTCTGCAACAACGGCGCCATGCGGTCCGCACCCCTTACCAACCGTCCGTTCGTTCGGTTATTGAGCGGATCCCACTGTGGCAGCCCGCTCAGTCGGCGTCAAGGGCGCGACGGCGGCCCATTGAGTCGGCCGGGTAGTTGACCGACCGGAGTCACGCGCGTCTTGCGGGCCCGCCGCGAAGCCCGTCGAAGAGCAGGCTGACGACTGCGTCGGCCAGCGCGTCGGCGTCGAGGCTGCGGGTCGGCCGGTACCACTCGATGAGCGAGTTGACGGTGCCGAAGATGACCCGGCTGGTCAGGTGCGGGTCGATGTCGGGCCGCACGCTGCCCTCCTCGCACGCCTCCTCGACGAGGCGTCCGACGATCTGGTCGAATTCGCGCCGCCTGGCCAGCGCGCGGCGCTCGACGGTGGTGTTGCCCCGGATCCTCAACAGCAGTGTCACATAAGGCAATTGCTCAACCAGTACGTGAATGCTGCGGCGGACCAGGTACTCCAGCCTGTCGATCGCGGGGCCGGTGGTTGTCTCGGGTTCTGCGGTGGCCGCGAACAAGGCGTCCATCGCGCGGTTCACCGACAACTCCAGAAGCTCGGACTTGCCGCGCACGTGGTGGTATATCGAGGACTTGCTGATGCCCAGCCGGCTGGCCAGATGCTCCATGCTGGTGCCGTCGTAGCCCCGCTGGTTGAACACCGCCACCGCGACCTCCAGCAGCGAGTCCAGGTCGTAACCGGGACGGCCGACCTGGCCGGTGGGGCGAGAAGGCGCGGCAGCCATGCCGCCCATCATCGCATCACTGCGCCCGACGACCGTGCATGCGCGCCGAGGACCCGCGCGACCCTTTGATTTTCTACCGAACGGTCGGTTAATATGATGGAACCTGGCGACGAGGAGCGGCGATGACCGAGACAGCCACTGCGGCGATCAAGTACACCGTCGACGGCGGCGTTGCCGCGATCGTGCTGGACCGGCCGGCGGCCTCCAACGCCCTGGACGGCGCACTGAAAGCGCAGTTGTTGGACGCGCTGTCGGCGGCCGGATCCGATCCCTCGGTGCGCGCGGTGACGCTGACCGCATCGGGCAGGAACTTCTGCGTTGGGCAGGACCTGGCCGAACACGTGGCGGCCCTACGTGCTGATCCGGCGCACGCCATGGACACGGTGGTCCAGCACTACAACCCGGTGATGCTGGCGCTCAATGCTATTGAGGTACCGATCGTGGTCGGCATCAACGGTGCCTGCGTCGGTGCCGGGTTCGGAATCGCGCTGGCGGGCGACATCCGCATCGCGGGAAGGGGCGCCAAGTTCGGGACCGCCTTCTGCGGCATCGGCCTGGCGAGCGACTCCGGTTTGAGCGCGTCCCTGGCACGACTGGTGGGCGAGGGCCGCGCGACCGGCCTGTTCCTGCTCGGCGAAACCCTCGATGCCGACACCGCCCAACAGTGGGGGCTGGTGCACCGTGTCGTGCCCGATTCCGACCTCGCCGCCGAAACCGCCGCGGTGGCAGGCCGACTCGCCGCCGGACCGACCGCGGCCTTCAAGGCCGTCAAAAAGCTGATTGCCGAGAACGCCCACGCCGATCTCGCCGATGTGCTGACCCGCGAAGCCGAATCACAGGCGCTGCTTGGCGCCACCGACGATCACAGCGCCGCGGTGCAGGCATTTCTCGACAAGAAGCGGCCGACCTTCGTCGGGCACTGACGATGGAGACTGAGGAGACGGCGTTGACGCCGACGGCCACCGCGCAACTGCAGCACGAGTTCGATGGGGTCATCGCGACCGGGCAGCGCGTCGAGCCCCGTGACTGGATGCCGGACGGCTACCGCAGCACGCTGATCCGCCAAATCAGCCAACACGCGCATTCGGAGATCATCGGAATGCAACCGGAGGGCAACTGGCTGACCAGGGCTCCGTCGTTGCGCCGCAAGGCCATCTTGATGGCGAAGGTTCAGGACGAAGCCGGCCACGGCCTGTATCTGTACTCCGCAGCGGAGACCCTTGGGGCCGACCGCGCCGATCTGACCGCGAAACTGCTTGCCGGCCAACAAAAATACTCGTCGATCTTCAATTACCCGACCCTAAGCTTTGCCGACGTGGGAGTGATCGGCTGGCTGGTCGACGGAGCGGCCATCTGCAACCAGGTGCCGCTGTGCCGAAGTTCCTACGGTCCCTATGCCCGCGCGATGATCCGCATCTGCAAAGAGGAGTCGTTCCACCAGCGTCAGGGCTACGAGCTGCTGATGACGATGATGCGGGGCACCGAGGCACAGCAGGCCATGGTGCAGGACGCGGTAGACCGGTGGTGGTGGCCGACGTTGATGATGTTCGGACCGCCCGATGCGCAGTCACCGAACACCGGTAAGTCGATGGCCTGGGGTATCAAACGACACACCAATGACGAACTGCGGCAGCGGTTCGTCGATATGACGGTTCCGCAGGCCGAGGTGCTGGGAGTCCGCATCCCCGACGCCCGGCTGGCCTGGAACGAGCAGCGTGGTTCATACGACTTCGGCGAGCCCGACTGGTCCGAGTTCGCCAAAGTGGTCAATGGGACCGGACCGTGCAATCGGGAACGGCTCGCCAATCGTCGGGCCGCTCACCAGGGCGGCGACTGGGTGCGTGCCGCCGCCGCCGAGTTCGCAAGCCGGATCGGGCGGGAAACCCGATGAACAACGATGACCTAGAGGTCGATCGGCAGTGGCCGCTGTATGAAGTGTTCGTCCGTGCGAGGCGCGGGCTCAACCATGTGCACGTCGGATCGTTGCACGCCGCGGATGACGCCATGGCGCTGCGCCGTGCGCGCGAGGTTTACACCCGTCGCAACGAGGGAGTCAGCATCTGGGTGGTGCGCTCGGCGGCCATCACCGGGTCCAGCCCGGACGAGAAGGACCCGTTCTTTGCGCCCAGCGGCGACAAGGTGTATCGGCACCCGACCTTCTACGAGATCCCTGACACCGTTCCGCATATGTGACCGTTGGGAGAACGCCGATGACCGACCTTGACTCTGCGTATGGCGGACTCGTCGACGCCGACTCCCACGACCAGTGGGCGTTCGGGACGAGTTTCACCGACCCGCTGGCCGGCGTGGACACCACCCTCCCCGACGGCTGTGACGGCGCCGACCTCGCCGGCTATTGCCTGATGCTCGCCGACGATGCGCTGATCGCCGCGCAGCGGCTTGCCGAATGGAGCAGTGCGGCACCGGAACTCGAAGAAGAGGTGGCACTGGCCAATATCGGCCTGGACCTGCTCGGCCAGGCCCGACTGCTGCTCGCGCGCGCAGCCGCAGCCGAGCCCGGCGTCGTTCCGGCGTTGCCACCGGGGTCGCCGGTGCCGCCGGAGGATGCGCTGGCTTTCTTCCGCGACGAAACGCAGTTCCGCAACACACGTCTGGTCGAGGGCGACAACGGCGACTTCGCCGTCACCATCACCCGACTGCTGGTGTTCTGCACCTTCCGGCTGGCCCTGTTGCAGCAGCTGCGCGGCTCTCGCGACTCGGTGCTGGCGGCGGTGGCCGACAAGGGCGTCAAAGAGGTGACCTACCACCGCGATTACGCCGCCCGTTGGCTGATCACCCTGGCCTGCGGCACCGGTGAATCCCGTCGTCGCACCGAAGCCGCGCTGCGCACGGTGTGGCCTTACGTCGCGGAACTGTTCAGCACCCATCGGGTCGAGGCCCGCGTCGCCGCGGCCGGCGTCGGGGTCGACCCCGCGTTGCTGCGAACCGAGTTCGATTCGGTGATCGGCCAGGTGTTTCACGCCGCAGAACTGTCCGTCCCGGCGGCGGCGGGGTCCGGCGGCCAGAGCGGTCGGGACGGTGTGCATACCGGGGCGATGGGACGCCTGCTCGCCGAGATGCAATCCGTCGCCCGCGCACATCCACTGGGGCGCTGGTGATCACGATGGCGTGCGATACCGCGCGGCTGGAGTCGGCCCGGGAGGCCGCCGAGCGGGTCCGCGATCCGGAGATGCCGATGCTGACCCTGGCCGACCTCGGGGTGTTGCGTGACATCGGCTACCAGGACGACGGTCGGGTGGTGGTCACCGTCACCCCGACTTACAGTGGTTGCCCGGCCATGGCCACGATCCGCGCCGACCTGGCAGCGGCCCTGTCGGCGGCGGGCCTGGCCGACGCGCGGATCCGAACCGTGCTGAGCCCGCCGTGGAGTTCGGACTGGATCACACCAACAGGCCGGCGCAAGCTCGCCGACCACGGAATCGCCGTCCCCGGGCCGGCACCGGCCCGTCACGACGGGCCGATCCCGTTGACGCTTACGCCATGGGCGCGGAGCATCACCTGCCCACAGTGCGGCTCCGTCGACACCGAAACCGTGTCGGAATTCGCCGCGACGCCGTGCAAGTCGCTGCATCGCTGTCGCGCGTGCGCAGAACCGTTCGAGCGGGTGAAGGAGATCTGAGCTGAGCGCCTTGCAAACCTTTCACCGGCTGCGGGTAGCCGACGTGTCGGCGCTGTGTGCCGACGCCGCCGCCGTCACGCTGGCGGTCCCCGACCACCTGAAAGCCGAATTCGCCTTCCGCCCAGGGCAATCCGTGACGCTGCGGAAGCGCTTCGCCGGTCGCGAGGAACGACGTTCCTACTCGGTCTGCTCACCGGCTGGAGGCGAGTTGCGGATCGGGGTGCGGAAAGTGGCAGGCGGGGTCTTCTCCGGCTGGCTGGTCCGCGACATCCGGCGCGGCGACGAGGTGGAGGTGGCCACCCCGTCCGGCACCTTCGTCGCGCCCACGGACACCGGTGGCCGGCACGTGCTGATCGCCGCGGGATCCGGTATCACGCCCATCCTTTCGATCGCGACTACGCTACTGCGACAACCGGACTCGCATGTGACACTGATCTACGGCAATCGCCGCGCCGATTCGGTGATGTTCGCCGAGGACCTCGCGGACCTGAAGGACAGCCACCGGCCGCGCCTGCAACTCGTCCACGTGCTGTCGCGCGAACACCGCGGATCCGACTTGGTCAGCGGCCGGCTCGACGCGGACCGCATTCGGATCTTGTTGCGGGAGTTGGTGCCTGTCGACGCCGTCGACGACTTCTGGCTCTGCGGGCCGCTCGGCGTGCTGCACGACGCGGAGCGGGTGCTGGGCGAGTTCGGTGTCCCCGACGATCGCATCCACCGGGAGGTCTTCTACGTCGAAGAGACCGCTCCGGCCCCGATTCGGCCCGCCGAGCCGGCGGCGATCGGCCCACACAGCCAAGTCACGATCGTGCTGGACGGCCGCGTCAGCACGCTCAGCCTGCCGCGCAACGCCACGTTCCTCGACGGGGCGCAGCACTTTCGGGACGACCTGCCGTTCGCCTGCAAGGGCGGCGTGTGTGGCACCTGCCGCGCCAAGCTCACGGTCGGCACGGCGGAGATGCGACGCAACTACGCCCTCGAAAAGTCGGAACTGGCAGCTGGTTTCGTGCTGACCTGCCAAGCGGTGCCCACCAGCGACGCCGTCACCGTGGATTTCGACGCGCCATGAGCCTCGAGCCCATCGAGACGGCATCGCGGGACGAGATTTGCGCCCTGCAGTTGCGCAGGCTGCAATGGTCCCTGCGGCACGCCTACGACAATGTGGCGCACTACCGTACCGCGTTCGACGCCCACGGTGTGCATCCCAGTGATCTCAAAGAGTTGAGCGACCTGGCGCTGTTCCCCTTCACCACCAAGTCCGACCTGCGCGCCAACTACCCGTTCGGAATGTTCGCGGTACCGCAGTCGCGGGTGGTGCGGGTGCATGCGTCGTCGGGCACCACCGGGCGGCCGACCGTCGTCGGTTACACCCCCGCCGACATCGACACCTGGGCCAACCTGGTGGCCCGATCGTTGCGGGCCGCCGGCGTGCGCCCGGGTGACAAGGTCCACATCGCCTACGGCTACGGGCTTTTCACCGGCGGCATCGGTGCGCACTACGGGGCGGAGCGGCTCGGCTGCACCGTCATCCCGGTGTCGGGCGGCATGACAGAACGCCAGGTCCAGCTGATCGCCGACTTCGCCCCCGACGCGATCATGGTCACCCCGTCATACATGTTGAGCATTGTCGAGGCGATGCAGGCGGCCGGCATCGATCCGCGCGCGACTTCGTTGCGTACCGGCGTCTTCGGCGCGGAACCGTGGACGGAAGAGATGCGCGTCGAACTGGAAGACAGGTGTGACATCGATGCCGTCGACATCTACGGGCTCTCGGAGGTCATGGGTCCCGGCGTCGCGCAGGAGTGCGTGGAAACCAAAGACGGCCTGCACATCTGGGAAGACCACTTCTATCCCGAGGTCATCGACCCGGACACCCGTTCGGTACTGCCCGACGGCGCCGACGGGGAACTCGTCCTCACCTCGCTGACCAAGGAGGCGTTTCCCGTCATCCGCTACCGGACCCGCGACCTGACGGCGCTGCTACCCGGCACGGCCCGCTCCATGCGCCGAATGCGGCGGATCACCGGCCGCAGTGACGACATGCTCATCGTCCGGGGCGTGAACGTGTTCCCCACGCAGATCGAAGAACGGATCCTCGCCGAGAAGGCCTTGTCGCCGCAGTTCGAATGCGTGCTGGACCGGGCCGGTCGGCTCGACCAGCTGACGGTCCGGGTGGAAAGCCGTCGCGGCGCCACGGCCGAGCAACGCCGGCACGCCGCCGGGTCGTTGACCCGGGAGATCAAGAACCGTATCGGTCTGAGCGTCGTGGTGGTCGTGCTGGACCCGGGTACCATCGAACGGTCCGCCGGCAAAGCCCGAAGGATCATCGACGGGCGGCCGAAAGCCTAACGGGCACCGCCTGTTCCGCGCATCATCGCGACGGCGGAAGGGGTCAGTATTCCGGCGTCGCTCAAGTACCGCAAGAACCGCGGCAGCCGCGCATTGCGCATCGACGCCTCGGCAAGCAGGTGTCGGGCCGCATCGGTCCGTCCCCATCGGGCCTGCACCACCGCCGACCAGAACATCGCCTCCGGGTTGGGATCGAGCACGCCGGCCGCGTCGGCCAGAGACTCGGCGGCCGCGGCGAAATCCGTTTCGCTGCCGGGGTCACCGAAAACGGCGCCGCGTGGATCGAACACCACCCCCGAGACACGGTGGAACGCATCGTCGAGCCGGACCAGCCGGCTGAGCTCCCCGACGGGTTCGGGGTGGTCTTCCACCCGCAGATCGCGAATCAGGCCGTCCCACGGCTCATCGGTGCGCCGGCCGTCGACCACCAGCAGCGCGGCCGATTGGCTACCGCGGATGTCGCCGCCGGCGTCCTGCGCGCCGGCCAGGCCCGCGACGAGTCGGTGCGCGAAATCCCCGTCGGCGTCCTCGAACCCGCGGAGCAAGGCCGGCAACACGTCGTCGTTGTCCAGCATGTTGCCCAGCGCGACCGCGTGATCGCCGACCTCAACACCGGCGGCGCCGATACACCTGGTGCCGCTGTGGGTTGCGATCGTTCCGGCGGCGTCGAGAAAGCCGACCTGCCGGATCTCGCGGTGGGTGTCCTCGTCGAGCAGCCGAGACAGCGCGTCACTCGCCGACCCGCCCGCCCGCAGCAGCGCCAGGCCGCGCGGCCCGTAGGAACGCGCGGCGCAGGCCTGGGTGGCAACCACTCCGACGCCGGCTTCGGCCCATGTCACGGTCGCGCCGACGCCCAGGTAATGCGACTGCGCGGCGACGCCGAGCTGTCCGGTCGACGGGTCGCGCGCCAGCAGCGAGAACGTCATCGGCGGTGGCCGCGTCGCGCGACCCTCGGTGGCATCAGAATTCGGTTTCCTCGCACAGCTGCGCGTAATGCTGCTTGTATTCGGTCGTCTGGGTGAGCGGCATCAGCGCGCCGAGTTTGGCGACATTGCCGGTGACCTTCACCCGGCCCTGCATGAAGGCTGTCGTCGGTGCCAGTTCGCCGCGCAGCATTGCGATCGAATCCGCATACGTGGCCGACATCGTGCCGTCCGCCTTCGGGTCGTCCCCGAGCAGCTGCTCGACGATGCGACCGTTCTGAACATCTGCGTAGTAACGGATTTCGCCCGATTCCGGAGCCTGGGTCAGGCGGTATTGCACGCGGGCCGACGCGCCCGGGCGCGGGCTGAACGCTTGCTGCAACTCACACTGTCGGTTCAGCCATTCCTGCGATGCGTACTTCACGTGATCTCTCCCTCCGTGGGGTTGTGCTGTTGGCGAGGTCCAGGGCGGCGAGCAGCCGCTCGGCCGTGATGGGCAGGGTGTCGACGACCGAGCGAGCCTGGGCGTCACCGATTTCCGCGCTCAGCGCGTCCCGGATCGCGTTTGCCACCGCGGCCGGGATCGGAATCACGCCGCTCTCGCCGACTCCTTTGGCTCCGTTGGGTGAGAACGGCGACGGTGTCTCGAGATGGACCAGCTCGACGGCGGGCACGTTGGCGGGCAGCGGGGGAAAGTAGTCCCACAGCGACTCCACCACCGGCCGGCCGTCGGCGGTGTAGGGCAGCTGTTCGTACAGCGCCGCGCCGATGCCCTGTGCGACTCCGCCGACGATCTGCGCGGCGACCAGGGCGGGGTTGAGCTGAACGCCGCAGTCGTGCCCAAAGACCAAGCGCCGCAAGCCCACCGCCCCGGTGTCACGGTCGATGTCGACCACGACTGCCACCGAGCCGTAGGAGAACGCGAAGCCGGGCGGATCGTGCGTGTAGGACGATTCCAGGCCGGGCTCGAAGTCGGCCGGCAGGTCCCTGGCCTGGTAGGCCGCCGCGGCGACGTCGGCGACGCTCACCCGGTTACCTGACGCGCTGGTAAACGCGCCGTCGGCCTCGTTCAGGGCTCCCGGCTCGATTTCCAGCAGGTGTGCGGCCAGGATCCGTAGCCGCTCGCGCAGCCTGCGGGCGGCCAGCATCACCGCCGATCCGGCGACGCCCGCACCGCGGCTGCCGCCGCTGCCGTATCCGGTGTACGGGCAAGCCAGCGTGTCCCCGTGGACCACCGACACCGAAGCCAGCGGTACGCCCACTTCGTCGGCGGCCACCTGCGCCAGCACCGTCTCCAGGCCTTGGCCCATGGGCACCTGGCCGGTCAGCACCGTGACCAACCCCGATGCGTCCATGCGCACCACGGCGCGATCATGTCCCGCGCTGTTGATGCCCATCATCGCGGCGGTCAGCGACGGACCGAAATTGGTGGCTTCCAGATAACATGCGACGCCCGCACCGACCAGCCGGCCGGCCGCGCGTGCTTCGGCGACATCGCGGCTAAGCTGCTGCCAATCAACGGTTTCGGCGACCAGGTCGAGCAGCTCGCCGTAGCGCCCGCTGTCCAGGCACATCATTGCCGCCGTCCAGTAGGGCAGTTCGTCGGGGCGCAGCAAGTTGCGCCGGCGGATCTCGATCGGGTCGATCCCCAGCAGCCGCGCGCCCTCGTCCATCGCCCGCTCGATTGCGAAAGTGGCCTCGGGCATGCCGAATCCGCGATACGCGCCGATCGGTGTCTTGTTGGTGACCACCGCGACCAGTTCGGTCAGCGCGTCGGGGATCCGATAAGGGCCCAGCACCATGGCGGCGGTCACCACACCGGTTCCCAACCCGACCATGTACGGAGTCGCGCCGCAGTCGAGAAGGACGGTCGCCCGCAGTCCGGATATCGTTCCGTCCGTGTCGAACCCGACATCGAGATCGACCGTCGTTCCCCGTCCGTGCACGGTGGCGATGAACGCCTCCGAGCGGCTCTCGATCCAGCGCACCGGACGACCGACGGCACGAGCGGCGAAGGCCACCAGGGTTTCTTCGATGTAGGCACAGGCCTTGTTGCCGAACGCGCCGCCCAGGTCGGGACACAACACCCTGACCCGGCTTTCGGGCAGTCGCAGGGTGGCCGCCAGCGAGGCCTTGACCTGATTCGGTGACTGCGTCGAGGTCCACACCGTGGCCGACTCACCGGTGATGTCCCACGCGGCGCGCACCCCGCGGGTCTCCAGGGACAGGCCCGCCACCCGGTCGTTGACATAACGTCCAGCCACGACCACCGCCGCACCCTCCAGCGCCGCGGCCGCATCGCCGGCTTCGAAACGGCTGCGGCCGAACACATTGTCCGGCCAGTCGTCGTAGAGCAGGGGCCGGCTGGCGGGGCACGGTTCGACGACGGGCGGCAGGGTTTGGTAGCTGACGTCGACCAGTTCGGCGGCGTCTTCGGCAAGATAGGCGTCGTCGGCCACGACGGCCGCGATCGGCTCACCGACATAGCGAACCCGCTCCGTCGCCAGGCACCAGGTGGGTGCCTCGGCTTGGACCTGGGCGTTCCACATCATGCCCATCGGCTCGGTCGCCGAACGGATGTCGGCGCCGACGAGCACGGCGTGCACCCCGGGCGCCGACGCCGCGCGAGCCGTGTCCACCGAGATGCGGGCGTGCGGCTCCCGGGATCGCACGATAACCAGGTGCAGCTCGCCGGTGGTGCTGTCGTCGGCCAGATACCGCCCGCCTCCCGACGCCAGACGCGTCAGGTGCAGGCCGGGTGGGCAGTCGCCGACGTGCCGCGTGCCGGTCATCGGCTCTGCTCGACAATCGCTGCGGCGACTAACTCTTCGGCCGCGGCCACGATGGACGAGTAGCCGGTGCAACGACACAGGGAGGCGGCCAGGCGATCACGCAGTTCGGCCGGTGTGGGCCGGGCGCCGGCGGCGACTTCGAGCAGCAACTCTTCCAACAGCACGACGTACCCGGGAGTGCAGAATCCGCACTGCAGTGCCCGATGTCGCACCAAGCACGCCTGTACCGGCGACGGGCCCGCCGCGCCGGCCAAACCTTCGACGGTGACGACTTCGGAATCAGCGGCCTGCACCGCCAACGTCAAACACGCTCGCGCCGAACGTGAGTCGATCAGCACGTTGCAGCTGCCGCACAGGCCTTGGCCGCAGCCGATGTGTGTGCCGGTGAGCCCGAGCCGCTCCCGCAGGAAGTCGACCAGTGACATCCGCGGCGGCACGCTCGCCCGGACCGGGCGTCCGTTCACCCGCAGTTCGATGTCCAGCTCGCCGGTCACGGTAGCTCCGATTTCACCCGGTGCAGCAGCCGGGTCACCAGGTGCGCCGCCAGCCGGCGCCGATGATCGCCGGAACCATGCGCGTCGCCGGCGAATTCGAGGTCGGCCGCGAAATCGCGGCCGGCGGCTTCGATCGTGTCGTCGTCGAGTCGCCCCCGGAGAGCGCCGGTGAGCGCCGGTCCCGCCAGCGTCGGTATCTGCCCCGCGCCGCCGACCGCGATGCGCATGTCGGTCACCGTGCCGTCGACGACGTGTGCCTGGACAGCGGCGCTCACCAGCGGTGTATCGCCGGCGCCGCGCAGCGTGACCTCGTCGAAGTGACCAATGCCGGTTGGCCGATGGAAAGTGACGGTGTGCAACAGCTCGTCGGCGCGCAGCGCTGTCCGGTGCGGCGCGACGAAGAAGTCCTCCGCGGCGATCCGCCGGAAACCTTCGGCGGAGACCCCGGCGATCTTGCCTCCCAGGGCGAGCAGGCAGACGCCGAGCTCGGCCGCCGGGTTGGCGTGGGCGAGGCTGCCGCATATCGTGCCGCGGTTGCGGGTGGTCACCTTTCCGACGCGCGGAAGGGCTTGCGCCAGCAGACCGAATCCGCGTAGCGCCGAACACAATTCGCCGGTGCGCTGGGTGACCGCGGCACCGATCTGCAATCCGTGCGGCGTCGGGCGCAGTCCGCGCAATTCGGCGACGGTGGTGATGTCGACCAGGCGGCGCGGTCGCTCCAGCCGTCGGACCAGGCGTGGTAGCAGGCTCTGGCCGCCGGCGAGAACGCGGGTGCCGTCGGGGTCGAGGCTCAGGGCGGCGCACGCTTCGTCGACGGACCTGGCCGCGAGGTAGTCGAACGGTGCTGGGTGCATCGTCGGGGCTCAGCCGGTTCGGACCGGGTCGGTGCGGCACAGTTGCTCGCCGATCAGATCTGCCACCAAAGCCGGATCTTCGAGGTGCAGCAGGTGCCCGCGCCCCGGCAGCACCCGGCAGCGGGTACCGAGCGATTCGGCCAGTGCCACCCCGAGTGCGGGCGGACAGGTGTGGTCGTGCTCGCCGGTCAGCACCAGCGCAGTCGCGTCGACCTGTGCCGCGGCTTCGGCGACGTTCGCCGAAAAGGCCGCCCGCAGGATCAGCTCCGTGGTGCCGGGATCCTTCCCGACGGCCAACCGCACCGCGTCGCGTAGCAGCCTCTCGTCGGCGCCGGCTGCGAAGCTCGCGGTTGCCATCTGCTCGAAGAACGCCGCGGGTCCCCGGCGGTGCAGGTCAGCGACGACGGCGTCCACGTCGACCGTGTCGCCGGCACTGAGCGCCCCGCCGATCGCCACGATCGACGCGACCCGCTGCGGTGACTCGGCGGCCAGCGTCACGCATACCCCGGCGCCGAACGACGCCCCGACCAGATGTGCTCGTGCTATTCCGAGTTCGTTCATAGCGGCCGTGACGTCGGCTGCGTAATCTGCGGCGCCGTAGCACCCGCCGGGCTGCGAGTCGCCGTGCCCGCGCAGATCGACGGCAACCGAGGTGCGCCCGGCGATCCGTTCCATCACCGGTGTCCACTGTTCGGCGGCGCCGTTGATGTGATGGACGAACACCACGGGTGCCGCCGCGCCGTCGCGGACCAACCGCACGCCGGTGATGGTCCCGACCGGACCGGCCACCGAAAACCGCTGCACCGCAATCACTCCCGCCCTAGGAACGAGCAGCGCCGCACATCATCGGCCGCCCATCTGGTTGGGCACGTGGGTGGAGAAGTGCGCATGCACCAGCTCCCACTTGCCATCCCGGCGGCGCCAGATCTCGGTGCTGCGCATCCCGGCGTTGTAGCTGCCCAGGTTTCCGAAATCGGCTTGGTAGTTATTGAGGTAGGTCACCCACGCCGCGTCGCCGACCACCTGGACGCGCTCGTCGCGAAGCTCCGCGCTGACCGCCTGTCCGCCCATGGCCGCCGACAGCATGTCCCACAACGCCGCGATGTGATCCCGGCCCGTATACACCGAGCCGTTGAGGTTGTACCAGACCAGCTCGTCGGGCACCCCAGTCACATGCTCGCGCAGGTAGCTGGAGTCGAGAGGCCCATTGGCGTCGACGAATTCGCGGTGCAGCCGCAGGATCTCCCGGGCGTCGCGGTCAAGCAGGGTATCGGTGTCAGGCATGCCGGTATTCCGTTCTCTGGTCAGGACTTGGCGGTCAGCAGCGGACGGCACTCGGCCAGCTGCCGGATCAGCTCGGGCACCTGGTCCGGGGGTGCGAACGGCGCAACTGCGATCTCGTCGACGCCCGTCTCGGCGTAGGCGGCCAGTGACTCCGCGAGCGCCTCGGGCGGGCATACCATCGCCACCGCATCGACGACCTCGGGGGTGAACACCTTGGCCGCCTCGAATAGACCACCGGTGGCCATGGCTTTCACCAGCGCCCCGGCCGGAATCGCGCCCGCGGCAAGGTATTCGGTGGTCGCCGCGTCGAACGTGGACAGCAACGCGGCCACCTGCATGCGTGCCTTGGGCAGGTCGTCGGTGATGAATGCGGCGACCACTGCGGAGATCCGGAAGCTTTCCCGGGGCCGGCCGGCTTCGGCGAGCGTTGCCTCGACGCGCCGCACGGTGTCGGCCAGATAGGCGCGGGATGAACCGGCGCTCAGACAGACGCCGTCGGCGTAGCGCGCGGCCGTCTCCACCATCCGCGGGCGCACCGCCATGATGTCCAGCGGCGGGGGCGCGGACAGCGGGTTCAGTTTGTACTGCGCGAAACGAAATCCCGGGTAGTCACCGGTGAGGTCGCCGCCTGCGAGTGCCGTCGTCAGCGCCCGGTGTAGTGCGACGGTCGAACTGACCGGTTTGTCGATCGCCCGGCCCAGTTTGGCGATCATCTCCGGCACGCCGGTGCCGATTGCGGCGCGCACTCGGCCCGGGGCGATTTCGGCCAGCGAGGCGAGTTCCATTGCCGTCAGGCCGGGGTGGCGTCCAGCCGTGCTGAGGCCCATCAAGATCACCTCGAGGCGCTGCGTCTCGCGCAGGTAGACCGTCGCGGGGACGACCGCGTCGTGGGCGCAGATGTGTTCGGCGTACCAAACGCCGTCCAATCCGTGCTCCTCGGCGGCCCGGACCGCCGGCAGCGCGGCCAGGATCGAACCGAATCCGGTGAACGACAAACTCAGTCGCACGGCGACGGCACCCTTCTCTCGGCGTCGGTGGGCCTAACGAAACTACATCTGTGACATAATGTCAACTTATATGTTTCACTTCTAGTCACAACGGCCGGTTGCAGAAAGGTTCACCGAGTTGACCACCAGACAGAGCGAGCTGCAGGCGCGCCGCCGCGCGCATCGACGCGATGCCCGCCGGCGGTTGCTGGACGCCGCCCACGGCTTGCTCGAGGAGAAGCCTTGGGCCGAGATCTCGCTCGACGACATCACGTCGACCGCACAGGTCGCCCGCACCGCGTTCTATCGCCATTTCGAGGACCGTCAGCATCTGTTGATGGCGATGCTGGACGACGTCGGTCTGGAGTTGGACCACGTCGCCGACGACTGGATGGCCGATGCCGATGATCCGGTCGCCGAGCTGCGTCGCAGCCTCGACGGATTGACATCGGTTTTCGTCGAACACGGCCGGCTGATTCAGGCGATCTCCGACACGGCGCGACGCGATCCCGAAATCGGGGCACTGTACCTGGCGCTCGCCGACCGGCTTGCGGCGAACACCGCGCGCCGCATCGAAGCCGACATCGCCGCCGGGCGCTGCCGGCTCGCCGAGCCTGGTGAGGTGGCCCGAGCGTTGACGTGGATGAACGAGCGGTATCTGCTGGCGTGCTTCGGGCAGCGCCCGTTCAGCGACAGGGTGCCCCACCAAAAGGAAGCCGCCGCCGCCCTGACAACGGTGTGGATCAACACGCTGTACGGTGCGCCGCCGGCAACCGAGCAGTGAACCGCCGCCTGCTGGTCCGCGGCGGGCACGTCTTCGATCCCGTCTCCGGCACCGCCGCGGCGGCCGACGTGGTGATCGAAGGCGAGAACATCGTCGGCGTCGGCCCCGGTCTCGACGCCGACGCCGAGCTGGACGCCGCCGGCCAGCTGGTGCTGCCGGGTCTGATCGACTGTCACGTCCACCTGACACTCGATGGCGTCGATACCATGCGGCTGATCCAAAACCCCTTCTCGCTCCGCTTTTTTCAGGCCGTGCGCAATCTGCGGCTGACTTTGCACGCGGGCGTGACCACGGTTCGCGACGCGGCAGGCGCCGACCTCGGCGTCAAACAGGCGGTCGCGTCCGGGCTCGTCGAAGGCCCCGACCTGCAGATCGCGATCGGCATGCTCAGCCAGACCGGTGGGCACGGCGACGAGTGGCTGCCCTCCGGCGCGTGCGTCCACGCGTTGTGGCCGCCCTACCCGGGCTGCCCCTCGACCGTTGTCGACGGTGTCGATGAGATGCGCCGCAAGGTCCGTGAACTGATCCGCGCCGGGGCCGACGTGATCAAGGTCGCCACCACCGGTGGCGTGATCAGCCCGCGCAGCGACCCGCGTCGCGCGCACCTGGCCGACGACGAACTCGCCGTGATGATGGCCGAAGCGCGCGCGGCGCACGTTCATGTCATGGCGCACGCGCAGGGCACCGAGGGCATCAAGAACGCGATCCGCGCCGGCGTCCGCTCGATCGAGCACGGCGTTTACCTCGACGACGAAGCCGCCGCGATGATGGTGGCGAGCAAAACATGGTTGGTGCCAACGCTTTCCGCTCCGCACGCCATTTTGCGGCAGGCCAGGACGTCGGCCGGCGTCGCCGAGGCCACCCGCGCCAAGGCCGACGAGGTGCTGGAGGCGCACGCCGCGTCGTTGCGGCTCGCGTACGACGCGGGCGTGCGCATCGCCATGGGAACCGATGCCGGCATCGCGCCGCACGGCGAGAACCTGCGCGAACTCGAGTTGATGCGCGAGCAGGGTGTGTCGGCGGTCGACGCGTTGCGAGCGGCGACGACGTCGGCCGCCGAACTGCTCGGACTCGGTTCCGACATCGGCGAGGTGGCGCCGGGCAAGCGCGCCGATCTGGTGCTGGTGGCCGGCACCGAGATCGCCGTGAACAACCTGCCCGAACGGGTGCGGGCCGTGATTCATCGCGGCCGGGTGCACCGCGCGGGCAATGTGTCGTCCGGTTGCGATGCGGATGGTCTGTGGTGAACAGAGTTCTGACTCTTACCCCTGTCAGCAGACAATCTGTAGCCGAATTGGCGCTAGATATTCGAAGGCCGGCTTCGCTTCTCTAGTTTCTTGACACATGAGCATGGACGACGCGTTGCGCTGGAACGGCGAGCTGACACTGATCCGGCACGACCCACAGACCGGCGCATCGTTTGTCATCCGGGTGGATTCGATCCGGCTCGGGCAGGCGGCCGGTGGCACCCGCGCGGCCCAGTACGCCTGTCTGAGCGACGCGCTCGACGAGGCCGGCAGGCTCGCCGGCGCCATGACGCTGAAGATGGCCGTCGGCAATCTGCCGATGGGCGGCGGCAAGTCGGTGATTGCCTTGCCGGCGCCGCGCCCGATGCTCGACGAGGCAACGTGGCGCCGGATCCTCCGGTTGCACGCCGAGAACATCAACAAGCTCAATGGGACCTACTGGACCGGCCCGGATGTCAACACCAATTCCTCGGATATGGACATCCTCGGCGACACAACGGAATTCGTGTTCGGTCGTTCGGTCGCGCGGGGCGGCGCGGGTTCGAGTGCAGTCAACACCGCGGTCGGGGTGTTCGAGGCGATTAAGACCACCGCGCAATATTGCGGTCTCGGGCGCGGACGTGGCGAGCTGGGCGGACTCCGCGTGCTGATCCAGGGACTGGGCGCCGTGGGCGGTCACCTCGCGACGCTGGCCGCCGAGGCCGGTGCCGCTCTGCTGATCTGCGACGTCGTACCCGAGCGGCAGGCATGGGCACGCCAATGTGGTTGGACCGTAATCCATCCCGACGACGTGGTGACCACACCCTGCGACATCTTCGCCCCGTGTGCCCTTGGCGGAGTCATCGACCGGGCGATCGCCGGCCGACTATCGGCCGCGGCGGTGGTGGGTGCGGCCAACAACATTCTCGTCGACGACACCGCCGGCGTTATCCTGCGCGACCGCGGCATCGTGTACGCGCCCGATTTCGTCGGCAACGCCGGGGGAGCGTTTCACCTGGTCGGCCGCGAAGTGCTCGGGTGGGACGCCGCGACCGTCGAGCACTACACCAAGGGCATCGGCAATACGCTGGCGCAGGTCTATTCGATCAGCGACTCGCGCAGCATCAGCACCGACGCCGCCGCGCGCATCCTGGCCCGGTCCCGGGCCGACGCGCTGCGCACGGCCGTCCCCGCCTGAGCGATCACCACCCGAACTCGGTGGCGTTGTACTCCTCGAACACCAGCCAGGTCCGGCTGGCCCGAATCCCGGCCAGGCTGTGGATGCGTTCGAGCACCACGTCGCGAAGAGTCGCGTTATCCGGGGTGCGGACCACGACGATCACGTCGAAGTCGCCGCCGACGAGTGCGAACCGCTCGACGTAGCGCAGGGACCTGAGCTTCTCCGAGAGTCCGCGCCAGGAATCCTGCTGGATCGACAGCGCGATCAGCGCCGAGGTCGCAAAACCCGCTCTTTCCAAGTTGATTCGGGCCGTGAAACCTTCGATGACCCCCGATCGCTGGAGCTGCTCGATCCGCGAGTACACGTGGGTCCGGGAAACGTGGGCGCGCTTGGCCAGCTCAAGCATGGATATCCGGCCGTCCTTGGTGAGCTCGCGAATCAGCCGCCGGTCGATCTCGTCGAGCTGAACGCGCGCCGCCGCGTCCTCGGCCATGTGTTCACCGCCTCGCCGATATCGGGAGTGTCTTTGGACAGTATGTATATGATGAGCTACGCAGGAAATCAAAATATCCTTCGATATGACCGTTCACTGTCATGTTGTATCACCGTACGCCACGATTAGTGGACAAGCATCTATCGGGAGGTGGCCGTGACTCCGATCGAGGCGGGCTACCGCAAGTTTCTGCCGGCCGAGACGGCCGTGCAGTACCTCGACCCGGTGGGGCATCCGACTGCCAGCACCGCTCGCTACTGCCGCCCGGATGATGCGCGGCTCACCGAGATGTATCGGAAGATGGTGCTGGGTCGCCGTTTTGACCGCCAGGCCACCGCACTGACCAAGCAGGGACGGCTGGCGGTCTATCCCTCCTCGCGGGGGCAGGAGGCCTGCCAGATCGCTGTCGCGATGTCGCTGCACGCCGAGGACTGGTTGTTCCCGACTTACCGCGACTCGATGGCGCTGGTCGCTCGTGGCATCGACCCCGTCGAGGTTCTGGCGATGCTGGCCGGTGACTGGCATTGCTGCTACCAGCCGGTGGCGCACCGCACCGCGCCGCAATGCACGCCGCTGGCCACCCAGCTCGTGCATGCCGTCGGGCTGGCGTACGGGCAGGCGCGCAAGGGCGCCGGCGTTGCGGTGCTGGCGCTCTGCGGTGACGGCGCGACCAGTGAGGGGGATTTTCACGAGGCCCTCAACTTCGCCGCGGTCTTGCGCGCCCCGGTGATCTTCCTGGTGCAGAACAACGGCTTTGCCATCAGTGTCCCGTTCGCGCGGCAATCGGTCGCTCCTTCCCTGGCACACAAGGGAGTTGGGTATGGAATCGGCAGCGAGCAGGTCGACGGCAACGACCCGCTGGCGATGCTCGCGGTCATGGACGAAGCGCGCAGCTATGTGCTGGCCGGCAACGGCCCGGTGATCGTCGAAGCCCTCACCTACCGGCTGGAGGGGCACACCAATGCCGACGACCCCACCCGCTACCGGACCAGCAACGAAGTCACCCAGTGGGGTGCCCGCGACCCGATCGCACGGCTCGAAAACTATCTGCGCGCAGCGGGTCTCATCGACGAAACCGGCGTCGACGCAATCGCCGCTGAAGCCGAAGATCTCGCCGCCGCGGTGCGCGACGGCATGAACGCCAAGCGACCGATCGACCCCGACGACCTGTTCCGCTACGTGTTCGCCGAGCCGACTCCCCAGTTGCGGGCCCAACAAGCGCAGGCACACGCGGAGCTTGACGCTGACGACGGTTGGCAACCGTGACCACCCTGACCATGGCCGGCGCCCTGAATGCCGCACTGCGCGACGCGCTCGCCGATGACGAATCGGTGGTGGTGTTCGGCGAGGACGTCGGCGCGCTCGGCGGGGTTTTCCGGGTCACCGACGGCCTGGCCGAAACCTTCGGCCGGGAACGCTGTTTCGACACGCCGCTGGCCGAATCGGGAATCGTCGGCTTTGCCGTCGGCATGGCCATGGCGGGCTTTCGTCCGGTGGTGGAGATGCAGTTCGACGCCTTCGCCTACCCCGCATTCGAGCAAATCGCCTCGCACGTCGCCAAGCTCCGCAATCGCACGCGAGGTGCGCTTTCGGCGCCGATCGTGATCCGGATACCCTTCGCGGGCGGCATCGGTGGCGTCGAGCATCACAGCGATTCGAGTGAGGCCTACTACGCCCACACCCCGGGACTGAAAGTCGTTGCACCGGCTTCGGTGCCGGACGCGTACAGCCTGCTGCGGGATGCCATCGACGACCCTGATCCGGTAGTTTTCCTGGAAACCAAACGCCTGTACTTCTCCCGCGCGGACGTTGAACTTCGCCGCGGCGCCCCGATCGGGCAGGCCCGGGTCGTCCGGTCGGGCAGCGACGCGACCCTGATCGCCTACGGGCCGTCGGTGGATCCGGCGCTGGAGGCGGCCGCGGCAGCTGCCGACGAGAACCGCAGTATCGAGGTGATCGACTTACGGTCGATCGTTCCGTTCGACGACGACACCGTGGCGGCGTCGGTGCGCAAGACCGGCCGCTGCGTCGTGGTGCAGGAGGCGCAGGGATTTGCCGGTGTGGGTGCCGAGATCGCCGCCCGCGTCCAGGAACGCTGCTTCCATAGCCTGGCGGCACCCGTGCTTCGGGTCAGCGGCTACGACATTCCGTACCCGGCTCCCCGGCTGGAGCGGATGTATCTGCCCAACTGTGACCGCATCCTGGACGCCATAGCACGCCTGCAATGGGACGACCGACCCGACGGCTGGTTGGTGGGTGCATGAGCGAGCAAACTTTCGTCCTGCCCGATCTCGGTGAGGGCCTGGTCGAGGCCGAGATCGCCTGCTGGAAGGTGAAAGTCGGCGACGCCGTAGCGGTCGACCAGGTGATCGTCGAGGTCGAAACGGCGAAGGCCGCGGTTGAGCTACCAGTCCCGTTCGCGGGGACAGTGGTTGCGCTGCACGGGGATGTCGGGTCGACGCTGGCCGTCGGCGCCCCGCTGATCACCGTCGCACAGTCGCCGCAATCCAGCGGCTCCGGACAGGTGCTGATCGGCTACGGAACGACCGAACCGCGCCGTCGTCGCCGGCGCGTATCGGTGCCGAACCCGGCCGTGAGCATCCCGGCCGCGGCTGCAGCGCCCAAGGTGATCTCGCCGGTTGTTCGAAAGATAGCGCACGACAACGGGTTTGACCTCGCCCAACTGTCGGCCACCGGTGCCGGCGGCATCATCACCCGCGCTGATGTCGAGCGAGAACTGGCCACCCGGGTACCCACGGCGGCACCATCGGGCAGCGAGCAACGTATTCCGATCACGGGTTTGCGCAAGGCCATCGCCGCGAAGCTGTCCACGAGTCGTCGGGAAATTCCGGACGTCACCATCTGGATCGACGTCGACGCCACGGCACTGCTCGACGCCAAGAGGCGCATCGTCGCGGTGGCCAAGCGCGAGGTGAGCTTGCTGGCACTGCTGGCTCGCTTCGCGATTGCCGGATTACGCGAATTCCCAGAGCTGAATTCGTCGGTCGACAGTACCCGCTCGGAGATCGTGCGTTATCCGCATGTCAATCTCGGAATCGCCGTCAGCACGCCGCGGGGTCTGCTGGTCCCGGTCATCAAGGATGCCGACAGGCTGGACACGGTCTCGCTGTCCGACGTTGTCGCCGAGACGATTCGGGGTGCACGTAACGGCAAGCTCCCGTCTTCGCGGCTGTCGGGGGGCACGTTCACGCTGAACAACTACGGTGTCTTCGGCGTCGACGGCGCCACACCGATCATCAACTACCCCGAGGCGGCCATCCTGGGTATCGGTCGCATCATCGACCGTCCGTGGGTCGTCGACGGGGAAGTTTCGGTGCGCAAAGTGACACAGGTGTGCCTGAGTTTCGACCACCGCGTCTGCGACGGAGGCGCGGCGGGCGGATTTGTCCGGCTGTTCGCCGACCTCATCGAAAACCCGGTGGCAGCGCTCGGGCGGTGGTGATCGCGAGAAACCGCCGTGCCATCCGCCGTCGCCCGCCGCGCCGGGAGCCCTCCGAGATCAAAGGTCTTGGAGATAGACCGGTAGTCTTGTTCTCAAACAGGGAGGTGATTCACAATTACCGGTGGCAGTATCGATCCGCGTCCAGCGCAGTCTCGGGCGCGTTTGCTCGAAGCCGCGGCCGCATTGCTTCGTTCCGGGGGGCCCAGTGCGGTGACCGTGGATGCGGTCACCCGTAGCGCCAACGTGGCAAGGGCCACGTTGTATCGCCATTTCCCGAGCGGGAATGATTTGCTGGCCGCGGCGTTCAACAGCCTCATACCGCCGGCCCCGATGCCACCGGAGCAGGGCTCGCTGCGAGACCGGCTTATCGCACTGGTGTCCGACCAAGCCGAATCCGTGGCGCAGGCGCCGGCCGCCCTGACGGCGATGTCCTGGCTGGCGCTCGGCCGCGACCTGGAAGGGTTGCCCGAGCCTCGTCACACCCGCGCCGCCGACAGCCCGGCCATCACCACCCTGCGCGAGCGCATCGCCCAGCAGTACGCGGCGCCGTTCGACGCCATATTCGATAGTCCGGAGGCGGCGGAGCTGGGCGAGGTCGACCGGTCCCGCGCCATCGCCCTGCTGATCGGGCCGCTGGTGCTGGGCCGCTTGTCCACGCTGCCGGATTTCGACTACCGCGAATGTGCGCGGGCAGCCGTCGACGGCTTCCTGCACGTCCAGCGCGCGCAGGCCCGTACTAGCGCAGCGAGTACCGAATCGGCAGGTGCTTGAGCCCACCGACAAAGGTGGTGGCGATGAGCTCTGGTTCACCGTTGAGCTCAATGGATTTCAGCCGTGGCAGGAGCTCGCTGAAGAAGCTGCTGATCTCCATCCGGGCCAGTGCGGCGCCCAGGCAGAAGTGCACGCCGTAGCCGAATGCCAAGTGCTTGTTGGGGTCTCGACCCACGTCGAAGCGGAACGGTTCGTCGAACACCTCCTCGTCGCGGTTGGCGGAGACATACGACAGATACACCGATTCGCCTTTGGCGATGGGCACCCCGCGGACGATGGTGTCCTCGGTGGCGGTGCGCATGAATTCCTTGACCGGTGTCTCCCAGCGGATCATTTCCTCGGTGGCCAGCGGCAGCAGATCCATGTTGTCGGTCAACCGCGTTAGTTGGTCGGGGTTTTCGATCAGCGCGCGCAGGCCGCCGGCGATGGTCGCGCTGGTGGTGTCGTGGCCCGCGGTGGCGATGATCACGTAATACGACGCGGTGTCGATGTCGGACAGCGGCTGACCGTCCACCCGCGCGTTGGCGATCGCCGACGCCAGATCCTCCGTCGGGTTCGCTCGTCGCGCCGCGGTGAGTTCGTTGAAGTAGTTGAAGAAATCGAGCAGCACGTTGAGCTGTTCCTCCGGGGTGCTGCCGCGGCGGAACTCGCTGTCGTCGCCGCCGAAGAGTTCCTGGGTGAGGTTGAGCATGCGTGGGAAGTCCGATTCCGGCAGGCCCAGCAGCGACAGGATGACGTACAGCGGGTAGTGCTTGGCGATTTCGGTGACGAAGTCGCATTCGGAGCCGGCCTCGAGCATCTTGTCGACGTGGATCTTGGCGAGTTCGTCGATCCTGACCTTCAAGGCGCGCATCGCCTTGGGTCGAAACCAGTCCGCGCCGATGGCCCGGACCACCCGGTGCTGCGGATCGTCCATGTGCACCAGGGTGCGCAACCCCATCCCGGCGTCCATCAGCTGCTTGCCGAGATCGTCGGCCTGCGCGGTGGCCAGCAGCGGACGCGGCGCGCTGATGAACAGGTTGTTGGCCCGCTCGATCTCCATCACGTCGGCGTGCTTCGTGATCGCCCAGAACGGCCGGAAGGGGGGTTTGTCGACCAGCGATACCGGCGCATGGGCCCGCAGGTGGGCCATCGCCGCGTGCAGCCGCGCCTCGTCCGTGTAGGCCTTGGGCTCAGCGAAAATCAAGGCCGCTTCGTCGATGATCGGTGCGCTCACTGGTTCAGTGTCGCGGGTCGCCGAGTGTGACGCCAGAGTCACGTTCGCCGCCCAGTGTGACGGCAGCGTCACGCTCGGCGAGGCGCCACTCACGCGAATTAGGGGCCGGTTCGATCCTTGATCCGCTGCCTGACCGCGTCCTTCCCGTCGGCGAGAGTGGCCAAGCCCAGGCGGGTGGCGCTCCAATACCGGTCGCCGTCGGAGATCAAACGCACATACACCAGTTCGGAATGCTCGAGCAGTTGGATGGCTTCCAACATGGGCTCCTGCACTGGTCTGGCGCGCAGGATGATGCCGCGCCGCTCGGGGTAGCCACGGAACATCCAATCGCTTAACTCGGATGCGCAGATATAGGGAACGCGCTTTGGCACCTGCGGGTCGAATGCCGTCATGACTTCCACTGCGAGCTCGGCTGCCGACGCGTTGTTGATCCAGTCGATCATGGGTTGTGCGGCGTCAGGTTCTCCTGGAGGCCTAAAAGCCCTGCTAGGGACGGTGCCGGCGGCCGCCGCGAAGCCTCCGGGACGTGACCGGGACGTGACTGGGCCGCAGACGACCCGAGATTTGGCCGAAGCGGTGATCTGAGGCATACTGTTCAGGTTGCCCTGCGCCAGGTTTGCGCCTGGTTGGGCATACGACCAGCGCCCACAACGGGCGCGTCCGGTCCCAACCTTGAGCGCGAGTTATTTTGGCCGCGAACGAGGCTGCGTGCGGGTGAGATGCCCGAGCGTGGGGCCGGTGGACCACGACAGGTAAACAGCGGCGCAGTAACCGGCGCGACGCTGGACCGGCCCGGGACAGGCCCGGGCCGATCGGCGCGCTGGCAGGCGTACGGCCAGGAAAGGCCCGGACAACGGGCCTCGAGTTGGAGCGAGGGTAGGAGAAGCGTGGCGGGACAGAAGATCCGCATCAGGCTGAAGGCCTACGACCATGAGGCTATTGACGCATCGGCGCGCAAGATCGTCGAGACCGTCGTCCGTACTGGTGCGAGCGTCGTTGGGCCGGTGCCGCTGCCGACCGAGAAGAACGTGTATTGCGTTATCCGTTCTCCGCATAAGTACAAGGACTCGCGAGAGCACTTCGAAATGCGGACGCACAAGCGGCTGATTGACATCCTCGATCCCACGCCGAAGACCGTTGATGCGCTGATGCGTATCGATCTTCCGGCCAGTGTTGACGTCAACATCCAGTAGGAGATCGGCGAACTCATGGCAAGAAGAAAAGGCATTCTGGGAACCAAGCTGGGCATGACGCAGGTGTTCGACGAGAACAACAGGGTCGTCCCGGTGACCGTGGTCAAGGCGGGGCCCAACGTCGTGACGCGCATCCGCACCCCGGAGCGCGACGGCTACAGCGGCGTTCAGTTGGCTTACGGCGAGATCAGCCCACGCAAGGTGAACAAGCCGGTGACCGGTCAGTACAGCGCCGCGGGCGTCAACCCGCGCCGGTACCTGGCCGAACTGCGCCTGGACAACTCCGATGCAGCCGAATACGAGGTCGGCCAGGAGCTGACGGCCGAGATCTTCGCCGACGGCACTTACGTCGACGTGACCGGCACCTCGAAGGGCAAGGGCTACGCCGGCACCATGAAGCGGCACGGCTTCCGCGGGCAGGGCGCCAGCCACGGCGCCCAGGCCGTGCATCGCCGCCCCGGTTCCATCGGCGGCTGCGCCACTCCCGCGCGCGTCTTCAAAGGCACGCGGATGTCCGGCCGCATGGGTAATGACCGGGTGACCGTCCAGAACCTGTTGGTGCACAAGGTCGATTCCGAGAACGGCGTGCTGTTGATCAAGGGCGCGGTCCCCGGCCGCACCGGTGGACTCGTCATGGTCCGCACCGCGATCAAGCGAGGTGACAACTGATGGCGGGTAAAGCCTTAAAAATCGACGTGAAGACCCCGGACGGCAAGGTCGACGGCTCCATCGAGCTGCCGGCCGAGTTGTTCGACGCCCCAGCGAATATCGCGCTGATGCACCAGGTGGTCGTCGCCCAGCGGGCGGCGGCGCGGCAGGGTACCCACTCGACCAAGACGCGCGGTGAGGTCAGCGGCGGTGGGCGCAAGCCCTACCGGCAGAAGGGAACCGGTCGCGCCCGGCAGGGTTCGACACGGGCACCGCAGTTCACCGGCGGTGGCACCGTGCACGGTCCCAAGCCGCGTGACTATAGCCAGCGCACCCCGAAGAAGATGATCGCCGCGGCGTTGCGCGGGGCGCTGTCCGACCGGGCACGCAACGGGCGTATCCACGCGGTCACCGAATTTGTCCCCGGCCAAACGCCTTCTACAAAAAGCGCCGCAGCGTTTCTGAGTTCGCTGACCGAGCGCAAGCAGGTGCTGGTGGTCATCGGCCGCAGCGACGAGACCGGCATCAAGAGCGTGCGCAACCTGCCCGGTGTGCACTTCCTGGCGCCCGACCAGCTCAACACCTACGACGTACTGCGCGCCGACGACGTGGTGTTCAGTGTGGAGGCGTTGAACGCCTACATCACTGCTCACACCGCAGGCGGCACCGCTACGCCCGAGGAGGTTTCGGCCTGATGGCGACCATCGTTGACCCGCGGGACATAATCCTGGCCCCGGTCATCTCGGAGAAGTCCTACGGGCTGCTCGACGACAACGTCTACACGTTCGTGGTGCACCCCGACTCCAACAAGACGCAGATCAAGATCGCGGTCGAGAAGATCTTCTCCGTCAAGGTCGCCTCGGTGAACACCGCGAATCGGCAGGGCAAGCGCAAGCGCACCAGAACCGGCTACGGCAAGCGCAAGAGCACCAAGCGTGCCATCGTCAGGCTGGCGCCTGGCAGCAAGCCGATCGACTTGTTCGGAGCACCGGCCTAGCCGGGGAACAGAAAGACCTGATTAGACATGGCAATTCGGAAGTACAAACCGACCACTCCCGGTCGTCGCGGCGCCAGCGTGTCAGACTTCGCCGAGATCACCCGGACGCACCCGGAGAAGTCGTTGGTGCGCCCGCTGCACGGCAAGGGTGGGCGTAATGCGCACGGCCGGATCACCACCCGCCACCAGGGTGGCGGCCACAAGCGCGCCTACCGGGTCGTCGACTTTCGCCGCAACGACAAAGACGGTGTCAACGCGAAGGTCGCGCACATCGAGTACGACCCGAACCGCACCGCCAACATCGCGCTGCTGCACTTTCTCGACGGCGAGAAGCGCTACATCATTGCGCCGCAAGGACTCTCGCAGGGCGATGTAGTGGAGTGCGGCCCCAACGCCGACATCAAGCCGGGCAACAACCTGCCGATGCGGAATATCCCGGCCGGTACGTTGATCCACGCCGTGGAGCTGCGGCCGGGCGGTGGCGCCAAGCTCGCCCGCTCGGCGGGGTCGAGCATCCAGTTGCTCGGTAAGGAGGGCACTTACGCGTCGTTGCGCATGCCCAGCGGTGAGATCCGCCGCGTCGACGTGCGCTGCCGCGCCACGGTCGGCGTGGTCGGCAACGCCGAGCAGGCGAACATCAACTGGGGTAAGGCCGGCCGGATGCGGTGGAAGGGCAAGCGTCCGTCCGTCCGCGGTGTGGTGATGAACCCGGTGGACCACCCGCACGGCGGTGGTGAGGGTAAGACCTCCGGTGGCCGTCACCCGGTCAGCCCGTGGGGCCAGCCCGAGGGCCGCACCCGTCACCCGAACAAGCAGAGCAACAAGCTCATCGTCCGACGCCGACGCACCGGCAAGAAGCACTCGCGCTAGAGAAGTCCAAGGACCAGGAGTAGTAGCCAACCATGCCACGCAGCCTGAAGAAGGGCCCGTTCGTCGACGACCATCTGCTCAAGAAGGTCGACGTGCAGAACGAGAAGAACAGCAAGCAGGTCATCAAGACCTGGTCGCGCCGGTCGACGATCATTCCGGACTTCATCGGCCACACCTTTGCGGTGCACGACGGGCGCAAGCACGTGCCGGTGTTCGTGACCGAGGCGATGGTGGGTCACAAGCTTGGTGAATTCGCGCCGACGCGCACGTTCAAGGGACACATCAAGGACGATCGAAAGAGCAAGCGGCGATGAGTACCACCACTACCGAATATCCGTCCGCGACCGCCAAGGCGCGGTTCGTGCGGGTGTCGCCGAGAAAGGCGCGCCGGGTGATCGACCTGGTGCGTGGCAGGTCGGTCGCCGACGCGCTCGACATCCTGCGCTGGGCGCCGCAGGCGGCCAGTGAGCCGGTGGCCAAGGTGATCGCGAGTGCGGCTGCCAACGCGCAGAACAACAACGGGCTGGACCCGGCGACCCTGGTGGTGGCCACCGTCTACGCCGACGAGGGCCCCACCGCCAAGCGCATCCGTCCGCGGGCCCAGGGGCGTGCGTTCCGGATCCGCAGGCGCACCAGCCACATCACCGTGATCGTGGAGAGCCGGCCGAGCAAGGATCAGCGGTCGTCCAAGTCGGCGCGGGCGCGTCGCGCCGAGGGCAGCAAGGCTGCCGCCAAGGCACCCGCCAAGAAGGCGGCCACGAAAGCACCTGCAAAGAAGGCCGCCACGAAGGCACCCGAAAAGAAGGCACCCGAAAAGAAGGCACCCGAAAAGAAGGCGCCTGAAAAGACAGCACCCGCAAAGGCTTCTGAGGCTTCTGAAGCGAAGGGAGGCTCAGACTAGTGGGCCAGAAGATCAATCCGCACGGCTTCCGGCTGGGCATCACCACCGACTGGAAGTCGCGATGGTATGCCGACAAGCAGTACGCCGAGTACGTGAAGGAAGACGTCGCGATCCGGCGGCTGCTCTCCACCGGCCTGGAGCGCGCCGGGATCGCCGACGTAGAGATCGAGCGCACCCGGGACCGGGTCCGGGTGGACATCCACACGGCTCGTCCGGGCATCGTCATCGGCCGTCGCGGCACCGAGGCCGACCGGATCCGTGCCGACCTGGAGAAGCTGACCAAAAAGCAGGTGCAGCTCAACATCCTCGAGGTCAAGAACCCGGAGTCGCAGGCACAATTGGTGGCCCAGGGGGTCGCCGAGCAGTTGAGCAACCGCGTGGCGTTCCGCCGTGCGATGCGTAAGGCCATCCAGTCGGCGATGCGCCAACCGAACGTCAAGGGCATCCGGGTGCAGTGCTCGGGTCGTCTCGGCGGTGCTGAGATGAGTCGCTCGGAGTTCTACCGCGAGGGGCGGGTGCCGCTGCACACCCTGCGCGCCGACATCGACTACGGCCTGTACGAGGCCAAGACCACCTTCGGCCGCATCGGCGTGAAGGTGTGGATCTACAAGGGCGACATCGTCGGCGGCAAGCGCGAATTGGCCGCGGCCGCGCCGGCGGGTGCCGACCGTCCACGTCGCGAGCGGCCGTCGGGCACGCGTCCGCGGCGCAGTGGCGCGTCGGGTACCACCGCGACCAGCACCGAGGCCGGCCGGGCGGCGGGCGGCGGCGAGGAATCCGCCGCATCCGCCCCGGGAGACGGTGCGCCTGCCCTCGAACCGCAGAGCACGGAGAGCTGAATCATGTTGATTCCCCGCAGGGTTAAACACCGCAAGCAGCACCATCCCCGCCAGCGTGGCATCGCCAGCGGCGGCACGGCGGTGAACTTCGGCGACTACGGCATCCAGGCGCTCGAGCACGCTTATGTCACCAACCGGCAGATCGAGTCCGCGCGTATTGCCATCAACCGGCACATCAAGCGTGGCGGCAAGGTATGGATCAACGTCTTTCCCGACCGCCCGCTGACCAAGAAGCCCGCCGAGACCCGGATGGGTTCGGGTAAGGGCTCGCCGGAGTGGTGGGTGGTCAACGTCAAGCCGGGCCGGGTGCTGTTCGAGCTGAGCTATCCCAACGAGCAGACCGCTCGCGCCGCGCTCACCCGCGCGATCCACAAGTTGCCGATCAAGGCACGCATCGTGACCCGAGAGGAGCAGTTCTGATGGCAGTGGGAATTTCCCCTGGCGAACTGCGTGAGCTCACCGACGAGGAACTCACCGAGCGCGTGCGTGAATCCAAGGAGGAGCTGTTCAACCTGCGCTTCCAGTTGGCGACGGGCCAGCTCACCAACAACCGCCGGCTGCGCGTCGTGCGGCAGGAAATGGCGCGCGTGTACACCGTGCTGCGGGAACGAGAACTGGGTCTGGCGTCAGGTCCCGATGGTGCCGATAGTTAGGAAATCGTGATGGCAGAAGCTAAGAAGGCCACTCCCAAGGCCGCCGCCGCAAAGGAAGCCGCTGCGAGTGATAAGCCCAAGGGCCCCAAGCACACTCCGGCCAACCCGAAGTCGCGTGGCCGCCGCAAGACCCGCATCGGCTATGTGGTGAGCGACAAGATGCAGAAGACCATCGTGGTCGAGCTGGAAGACCGTATGCGTCACCCGCTCTACGGCAAGATCATCCGTACCACCAAGAAGGTCAAGGCCCACGACGAGGACAGCACCGCCGGCATCGGCGACCGGGTCTCGTTGATGGAGACGCGTCCGCTGTCTGCCACCAAGCGGTGGCGGCTGGTCGAGATCCTGGAGAGGGCCAAGTAGCCTTCGGCGAGCAGACACAACAGCACCCGCACACTCGGCGGGTGCTTTTGCGTCTGCTCGGCCTGTGCGGGCTAGCGCGGCAGAAATCCTCATCTAATACCTAACTGGCGCGTGTAATGTCCACGGACGTTCGGGAAGTCCCCTAAGGGAGTGAGGCTGGCAGCAATGACCGAGTTCCAAGGCAAGATCGAGCTGGATATCCGCGACTCGGAACCGGATTGGGGTCCGTACGCAGCCCCGACCGCGCCAGAGAACTCACCGAACGTGCTCTACCTGGTGTGGGATGACACCGGCATCGCGACCTGGGACTGCTTCGGCGGCCTGGTTGAGATGCCCGCCATGACGCGGGTCGCCGAGCGCGGTGTCCGGCTGACGCAGTTTCACACCACCGCGCTGTGCTCACCGACCCGGGCGTCGTTGCTGACCGGTCGCAACGCGACCACCGTCGGCATGGCCACCATCGAAGAATTCACCGACGGTTTCCCCAATTGCAACGGCCGGATTCCGGCCGACACCGCGCTGCTCTCCGAGGTGCTCAACGAACGCGGCTACAACACCTACTGCGTCGGCAAATGGCACCTGACGCCGCTGGAGGAGTGCAGCATGGCGTCGACCAAGCGGCACTGGCCGACCTCCCGAGGCTTCGAACGCTTCTACGGATTCATGGGCGGCGAAACCGACCAGTGGTACCCCGATCTGGTCTACGACAACCACCCGGTGAACCCGCCCGGCACACCCGAGGACGGCTATCACTTGTCGAAGGACATCGCCGACAAGACGATCGAATTCATTCGCGATGCCAAGGTGATCGTCCCTGACAAGCCGTGGTTCAGCTACGTGTGCCCGGGCGCCGGGCATGCCCCGCACCACGTCTTCAAAGAGTGGGCCGACAAATACGCCGGCAAGTTCGACATGGGCTACGAGCGCTACCGCGAGATCGCGCTGGAAAAGCAGAAGTCGATGGGGCTGGTGCCGCCGGACACCGAATTGTCGCCCATCAACCCGTATCTCGACGTGAAGGGGCCACAAGGCGAGCCGTGGCCGCTGCAGGACACGGTGCGGCCGTGGGACTCGCTGAACGACGAAGAGAAGCGACTGTTCAGCCGGATGGCCGAGGTGTTCGCCGGTTTCCTGAGCTACACCGACGCCCAGATCGGCAGGATCTTGGACTACCTCGAGGAATCCGGCCAACTGGACAACACCATCATCGTGGTGATCTCCGACAACGGCGCCAGCGGCGAAGGCGGCCCGAACGGGTCGGTCAACGAAGGCAAGTTCTTCAACGGCTACATCGACACTGTCGAAGAGAGCATGAAGCTCTTCGACCACCTCGGCGGGCCCGAGACCTACAACCACTACCCGATCGGCTGGGCGATGGCCTTCAACACGCCCTACAAGCTGTACAAGCGCTACGCCTCGCACGAAGGCGGCATCGCCGACTCGGCAATCATCTCGTGGCCCAACGGCATTGCGGCGCACGGCGAGGTCCGCGACAACTACGTCAACGTCAGCGACATCACCCCGACCGTCTACGACCTGATGAACGTGACGCCGCCGGAGACCGTCAAAGGCATCCCGCAGAATCCGCTGGATGGCGTGAGTTTCAAAGCCGCCCTTGCGGATCCGGCCGCCGACACCGGCAAGACGACCCAGTTCTACACCATGCTGGGCACCCGCGGGATCTGGCATGACGGCTGGTTCGCCAACACCGTGCACGCGGCCACACCGGCGGGCTGGTCGCACTTCGACCAGGACCGCTGGGAGGTCTACCACATCGCCAAGGACCGCAGCCAGTGTCACGACCTGGCCGGCGAACAGCCCGAGAAGCTCGAAGAGCTTAAGGCACTGTGGTTTTCCGAGGCCGCCAAGTACAACGGTCTGCCGCTGGCTGACCTGAACCTGATGGAGACGCTGACCAGATTCCGGCCCTACCTGGTCGGCGAACGAAACAGCTATGTCTACTATCCCGATTGCGCGGACGTCGGGATCGGCGCGGCCGCCGAGATTCGCGGCCGCTCGTTCGCCGTGCTGGCCGACGTGACAGTGGACACCACTGGCGCTGAAGGTGTGCTGTTCAAGCAGGGTGGCGCGCACGGCGGGCACGTGCTGTTCATCCAGGACGGCCGCTTGCACTACGTCTACAACTTCCTCGGCGAGCGCCAGCAGCTGGTCTCTTCGGCGGGCCCCATCCCGTTGGGCAGACACTTGCTGGGCGTCCGCTACGAGCGCAAGGGCACCGTGGCCAACAGCCACACGCCGCTGGGTGATCTCACTCTGTACTTCGATCACAACCCGGTCGGCA
>NZ_DATJYB010000097.1:0-40494 GCF_035499775.1 Mycobacterium sp.
CACCCCTGGGGAAATGCATGGTGTATGGCGCGGGATCCACCGGTTGGAATGCGTCGAGATCGGGAAATCCCGGCGGAGCCGCCGTCGCAGCGCCGGCCCCGACCACCGAAACGCCCAGCCACACAACCGAAATGGCCGCTGACGTCATCCTGCTCAACACACGCTACCGCCTTCTGCTAGTGCTGGACGCCGAACGTGGTCGTCCACGTGTGGGGATCGTAGACCGGACCCGGTGGCCAGGTGCTCACTCGCAGTTGAACCGTTTCAAGCCCAGTCGCGGGATCAATGGACGTGCCTGTGACCGTGGGCCCGTAGACACTTGGAAGCTGGCCTTGGTCTACCAGCGTCTGTGGGGCGGCGCCGATCAGCCCTTGCGGGGTGGCCGCGGTTATGGCCTGCACTGGGCCGTCGGTGGTCGCGCCGACAAGCATGTACCCGCCACCTTTGAGTGCGACCAGTTGGCTTTCGCGGTCACCGGCTAGGCCGACGTCGCCGACGCGCTGCAAGGAGCCGATCCAGCTGTTGGGTTTGGCCCGGTCGATGGGTCCAGACATCCAAAGCCCCCGGGTCAGATCGCCTGTCCGGTTGGTGGCGTTGCCGATGATCACCATCTGATTGGTGGTGGGGTCGTAGACGCCGCTGGCCTGGAAAATGTTCGGCAGGTCACCGACTTTCACCGGATGAGCAGGGTTGGTGTAATCCCACACCGATCCGTTGGTCACGTACGGGCTGACCCCGGGGGTTTCTGTGCCATCTGGGTTGCTGAAAAACGCATACCGGTGGCCATCAGGCCCAATCGCGGTACCAGTCGGCAGCGGCCGGGTGCCCGGCGGGCCCTGCGCCAGCTGGGAAGCCGGGCTGCGGGGCACGCCATCTCGCGGATCGCCGCCGAAGATGGGTCCTTGACCGTCTTGGAACTGGTCTTGCAAGTCGTACCCGTCCTGCTCGTGCTGGGATGTGCCGGCCGGTCCGCTGACAGTGGGATCGTTGGCGGGGATTTGCTGTTCGTCGTCGACGAGCCGCACCTCGCCGTTCGTTGTTCGCGGCGGCACGGGAAGCCCGGAGGCCGTGGCGATCGCGGCTGCCAGGTTCTGGTCGATCCGATCGCCTTCGTCGAGGGCGTCGCCAATGCGCACTTCAAGCGCGCTGATCTTGTTCGCAATGCTCTTCTGGGTGGCGGCGTCGAGGTTGCCGTAGTTCGGTGGCGGCGTCACCTCATTGGTGGACGCGTTGACTTCCACCGCCGGACTCTCCGCAGCGTCGGCGAGAATGCGCTTGACCTCAGTGGCCAGGACCTCGGCATTGTGCTGGGCGCGATCCATCGCGGTGGCCGCGTTAGCCAGATCATCGGCCTTGCCGCCGTGGGTAAACGCGGTCGCCGACATGGAGATGGACGCCTCTTGTGCGGCCTGACCCTGCCAGGTGGAGGCCGTCACCAGATCGCGGTAGAACTCCGCCGAGTCGGAGTGGTTGGCTGCCATGTCACGCGTCGCCTTGGCCAGATCGGCGATCTCACCCACCCAATCCAGCAGCTCCTTCAACGACAACGCCACGAACGCCCCTCAGCTGCCGACGCCCGGATTGCCCAGCTCGCGGGCGCTGAGCGACTCGGTGTGCAGGTAGGCACCCGCTGCCGCCCGATGACCGTCCGCGTGCTGGGTGAAACGCTCACCGAACCCGGTGGCATCGGTCTGCCAGACTCCCACCATCTGCGGCAACGCCGCACCGGAGAGGCCGGAACCCAACGCCGCCTGACTCGCCCGCCACAGCGCCGAGCGATGTGCCTCCGCGAAATCCACTGCCTGACAATCGATACGGCGCGCCGCTACATGCAACTCCGAGGGCCTGACCACCACCGGCTCCACCCGCGACCTCCCCGTCGACACGATGCAGACAATCAGACGTTAGCTGCACCACCGACGGCATTGCGACGGTCATTCGCTACGACATCTGCGCGATTCCCCATTGCCGCTTCCCGTTTGCGCCACCGGACTCGATTTCACCGGCGCGGCATCGGGCTCAGTAGCGGGTGAAGCCCGCGGAATTCATTGTGACGCTTGGAGAGCGCGGCCCTCGTCTTGGCAGCCGGCGACGAAGTCCGGCGGGGAGTCGACCCGGGGAATCAGCCCGCTCTTGAGAACGTTCCCCAGCAGCGATCGGCAGTACTGCTCCAGATCGGTGCTGGGCTTCAGCTGTACGTGGCGGTTGAGGACCTGGTCATCGATGGCTTGTTTGCCTTGTTCGTAAGAGGGCGACCCGGAATCGGCCCTGGCGGCAGGTGCGAAGACAACGGCGACGGCGCTAATAACCGCTACCAGCCTCAATCCGGGATTCCAGCTCACGAAAATATCGTACGTCGCCTTTCGCGCCAGTTGCCTTACCGAATCAGACGGTCATGTCCTGGGCCCGCGGGTTTTGAGGCCCGTTATCATTCGGCATCAGCATGTTTCGCCGACTCTCCCCGCACGAGTCAGTCGAGGTGCCGGTCGACATCCATTCTTTGGTGGAGTATGGGAACCACATTGATCACGTCGCCACTGACAATGCTTTTGACGCCCTGCTCAGCCCGCCGCCTCTCGACGACCAACCGGGGCCTGCTACCCAGCGCTCCGGTGCCTACCGGGACGGGACTTCCACCCGCTAGTCCAGTCCAACTTGCAGGACGCAACATACGTCCGGTGATACCAACTATTGGTATCTCGCATTCGGGGCGCGGCGGGTTCAGCGGGCAACGAGCTGGCGCCGTCTCCTGCAAGATCGCTGGGTTTATCCGGCCCATACGTCCTCGACGTAGTGGTCGGATTCGACGAGACCGTTCAGCCAGTTGCGAGCCTGATCGTCGTCGGCGCCCGTCCGTGCCCGATAAATGTCGAGGAACGACCCGCGCACCGCCGGCGCCATCCGCGCGCCGTCGCCGCACACGTAGACATGAGCGTCCTTGGCCGGGTCCCCTAACAGGTCCCACACGTCGTCGGCGTCCGCGACGATCCGGTCCTGCACGTAGCGGACCCCGTCCTGCGGCGCGCGGGAGAACGCCGGGCGCATCTGCACGATGCCGATGATTTCGGCCTGCTCGAACCGGTCTCGGAAGATGTAATCGACCTCCGGGTCACGCACCCCGAAGAAGCACAACGCAGGCTCCACCGGCGTTCCGGCGCGTTGTGCGGCGAGTCGGTCACCTAGGAAGCCGAGGAATGGTGCGACGCCGGTACCGGCGCTGACCAGGATCACGTTCTTCGCCGGATCGGCGCCGGCCCGGAACGCCTGGCGGGCCGGGTCCACGCGCGCCCGGATCACCTGTCCGGGTTGGACCGTCGCGAGGTAGTTGGACGCGACACCTTTGAACGAGCCGTGACCGGAACGGGCCGGCGCATCCAGCACACTGACGACCAGCCCCACCGTGCGCGGTGACAGCAGCGACGACGACGCGATCGAATAATGCCTCGGCACCATCGGGTCGAGCAGTTCGAGAAGTTCGGCACCGGTCAGATCGCAAGCCGGGTATTCGTGGAGGCACTCCAACACGCTGAGCGGGCAGCCGTCTGGGGCCTCAGCCAGTTCGGTGAGCCGCTGGCGCTCCGCGGGATTGCTGTTGGCCGCCGCAAGACTGCGTAATTGACTGCTGGTCAACGGTTTCTGCAATTCGACGAAGTGCGTGAGCAATTCTCGGACGCTGACTTCTCGGTCCAGTGCGATGAGTCGCCTTGAGCTGCGCCGCGGGTTGATCGCCAGCCGCAGTCCGGGGTCGAGGCTGAGTTGGGCCAAAACCGTGTCGACTACCTCGGGAGGGTTGTCGGCCATCACCGTGAGATGGTCGCCCGTTTGGTAGTCGACGCCGTCCGGAAGGTCCACGCGGACATTGGTTTTGGCTTGACCCAGCCCGGGGCTGACCAGTTGGGTGTTCTCGACGATGGTCATCGGGATCACCGCCGACCGTGCGTCCATCGCCGCCGTCACCGGGCCGACGATCTGGCGCATCTCGTAAAGCGGTTCGGTCGCATCATCCGTGAGCGGCGCGGCGTCAGGGTCTCCGAAGCGTTCGGCCAACGACGACCACAGCGCGGCCGCGAACTCCTCGATCGTGCCGACCATATCCCCCGAGGTGTCGGCCGCTGCCCGCGCGACCAATTGGTTGGCTCCCAGCTCGCCGAGGCGCTCATCGATGCGCTGCGGGACCGCCTGGTAGGTGTCGGCCCAGTTGTGGTCACCCACACCGAGAACCGCGACGTTGGGTGTCGGATTCAGTGTGGTATTCGCGTCGAGCAGCCAGGTGAGGAAGGCGCGCGCATCGTCGGTCGGCTGTCCGTTGTAGGAGGACGCGATGATCACGATGGCCTCGGCTTCGGGGAAACCGCCAACAGCATCGTCGAGGGGCGCCACCGTCGCCGTGCAGCCCAGAGCCGTGGCATCGTCGACGAATTGGCGGGCCAGGGCGCGGCACGTGCCGAGGTTAGAGCCGTGCAAAATGGCCAGCCTGGTGCCGGCCGTGATCGCCGTCGGGTGCTGCTCTGCCTGTTGCGCGGCCCCGACCTCAGGCCCAGCTGTGTCGGCGCGGCGGTCCTGCGGCGTGCGCCGGACGAGGTCGAGCCGGAATCCGACCGGCCGGCGGCTGGTCGGCGTTTCCCATTGCGGGACATAGTGGTAGGCGTCGATGAGACGGTAGCGATGTACGATCCGGGCCAGTGCCATGGCCGCCTCATGCAATGCGAACTGCCGCCCGATGCAGGATCGTGCACCGGTGCCGAAAGGTTTGAACAACGCAGCCGGACGGGTTGTCGAGCGTTCAGGAGCGAAGCGGTCGGGATCGAAGAATTCGACATTGTCGCCCCATTGCGGCTGGCGGTGCAATGCGCCGGTGAGGATCGTGACGGCCTCGCCGCGCTTGATCGGATACTTACCACCGATCACGGTGTCTTCCAAGGCCATTCGATCGAAATGCAGCACCGGAGGGGACAACCGCAGCGTCTCCTCGATAACCTGCCGCAGATAGGTCAGCTTGCCGATGTCGTCGTACCCCGGCAGGTAGTCGTCGTCGGCTCCGAACACGTTGTCCACCTCGGCGCGCACCCGATGCAGCACCGCCGGATCGCTGACGATGTTGTACAGCGCGTTGGGCATCAACTCCGACGTGGTGAGCTGCCCGGCGATCAGGAAGGTCAGGATCTGATTGCGAATGTTCTGCGTTTCCAGGGCCGGCTTGCCATTCGGATCCCGTTGCAGCATCAGCGCTAACAGATCTTCGAACTCGCGGTTACCCGATCGGTGCTCGGCGATGAGTCCGTCGATGAACGTGTAGAGGGTGGCCAGCTCATCGTTGAATACCGTTGTCGGCGTGGGCGATCCGAGCTCCCCCAGTGCAGTTGTGAAGCTCTGCGGGATCGGCGCCAGGCCTGGGTAGTCGTAAGACTCGAACCGCGAACCGAATCCGGCGAGCGCGACGGTGTCCATGGCCAGCTTCTGCAGGTCGCTCGACACATCCACCGGCCCGACGCCGGCGCTGGCGTCCCACCGGTCGATCATTTTGCAGTTGATGTCCAGCATCGCTGCGTGATAGGCGCGTAGACCCGCGTAGCTGAAACCGGGCAACAGCACATCGTGGGCTTGCTGCCAGTTCGGTTCGCCGTGGTAGGCGGTGAACAGTCCGTCACCGGACAACGGCCGGACTCGGGCAAGGGTTGCTGTGAGGTTCTTGGCGAACCGGCTTTCGTCGCAAAGCTCGGCAACGAGTTCCAGCGAGCACGCGTACAGCTTCCTGAAGCCGCCGTTGAAGTCGGAGTAGAACAGCGGACCATGCAATTCGCCGAGTAGGTCCACCCCCAACGCGCGGGGCCGGCCGACCAATTGGTCCGGGCCGGGCAAGGGCCCCTCGGCCGAAGGGACGCCGGGAAGATCCGGCGGTGGCGATGCACGGAACTCAGGCATGCCCGCAGCATAGATTTCCGCGCCGCCGCCTCGTAAAGAATCAGCTGAACGACTTGGGTGCGTTAGTGTTAGTGGTCTCTTGGATCGTCAGTCGGACTTCTTCAGCCACCCGACATAAGTCAGGTACAGACCGCACAACGCGAGCCCCAGGAAGCCGACCCGCACGACACCGATGGCAGTGCTCGACGTTTCCGTCGCGGCTTCGGCTCCCTTGACGATCAACTGCGGCGCGGCGAGCAGTACCAGACCCCGCAGCAGGAGGAACCAGCCGAACAGCGAGATGATCACGGCGGCAACGCTGCGCCAGTATTGGTGAAACGCGACAACGAAGATGCCGCAGAAGAGCAGCAACGCGCCCAGGACCCACGGCCACATCGGGTCTGTCGAGAAACTGGACAACTGTTTCCCGATGCTGCCGGCCCTGATCGCGACGATCGCAGTGACCACGGCGACGAATGGTCCGAGCACACGTGCGAACGAGCGGGTGCGCTGCGAGCGATCGGTTGCGGTGACAGGTGTGGGCATGGTTCAAGACTCCTTTCGACGTGCGCCGGATGGTTGGTCGGTGGTTGAGCCATCACGTTTGGTAGACGATCGAGGCGTCGAAGAAGTGACAGGTAAGCGCGTCGACGTCCGCCGCAGCCCCGTCTGGAATCCGCGGATGTCACCCGCGGCGAGCCGCGCGTTAGTGTGCTCTGACTGGCCTCAGCGAAGAAGCCGGTAGAAAAATGGGGCGAATTCATGACCGCAGCAGCAGAAACGTCGGCGCTCGAAGAGCGGGTCGGCCACTACTACCAGATGGACGGCACCTACCTGGTCGGCCGCGAGAAGGTCCGCGAGTACGCCCGCGCAGTGCAGGACTATCACCCCGCGCATTGGGACGTCGCCGCCGCCGCGGAGCTGGGCTACTCGGGGCTGGTGGCGCCCTTGACCTTCACGTCGGTCCCGGGCATGGCCTGCAATCGCCGCATGTTCGAATCGGTGGTCGTCGGTTACGACACCTACGTGCAGACCGAAGAAGTCTTCGAGCAGCACCGCCCGATCGTGGCCGGCGACGAACTGACCATCGACGTCGAACTGACATCGGTGCGCACGATCGCCGGTAGAGACCTGATCACCGTGACCAACACCTTCACCGACACCGCCGGCGAGCGGGTGCATACCCTGCACACCACCGTCGTCGGCGTCACCGCCGAGGATATCGGTCCGGCGACCAAGGCGGCCGTGGTGAACGCGATGATGCATGACTTCAACCTCGCCGATATCGGCGGAGCCGACGCGGACTACCAAAAGACGGTGCGCCCCGTGGGCGAGGTTCGGATCGCCGAGGACGGCGCGACCCGCACGCCCGGCACGCCCAACTTCGATGACGTGAACGTCGGCGACGAGCTACCGACGCACCACACCCGGCTGTCGCGCGGCGACCTGGTGAACTACGCCGGCGTGGCCGGCGACGCCAACCCGATTCACTGGGACGAAGACCTCGCCAAGCTGGCCGGACTGCCCGATGTGATCGCCCACGGAATGCTCACCATGGGTCTTGGCGCCGGATACGCCTCCGCGTGGTCGGGCGACCCCGGTGCGGTCACGCGCTACGCGGCGCGGTTGTCTCAGCCCGCGATCGTGTCAGCCGCCGAGGGCTGCGAAATCGAGTTCAGCGGCCGGATCAAGTCGCTGGACCCGGCCACCCGCACCGGTGTCGTCATCGTCGGCGCAAAGTCCGGCGGCAGGAAGATCTTCGGCCTGGCGACATTGAACGTCCGCTTCCGCTGATCCCTTTGAGCGTTCCCGTCGTAGGCTCGAGGCGGTGCTCGACAAGTCCGGGATTCGCTTCGTTTCCCTCGGTGACCGTCGATTGGCGTACGAGGTACGCGGTGACGGTCCGCCCCTCGTCGCTCCGGCGTGGTGGGTCAGCCACCTCGAACTCGACTGGCAGGACGCGGGCGTTCGACGATTCTGGGACGGCGTCGCGCAGCACCACACGCTGATCCGCTACGACCGACTCGGCGTCGGCATGTCCGACCGCACCGTGCGCGATTCCGATCTGACTCTCGACGGCGAGGTCACGACGCTGCGCACGCTACTCGATGAGCTCGGGATCGATCGCGTGTCACTGGTCGGCGGCTCGTCTGGGAGCTGCACTGCCGTCGCCTTCGCGGCGGAGTTCCCGGAGCGTGTCGAGCGCCTGTTGCTGTACGGCTCGTACCCCCGCGGTGATGTGCTGACGCCGCCGGGCGTGGCCGACGCGATCGTGGCCGCTGTACAGGCCCATTGGGGACTCGGTTCACGCGTGCTCAGTGACATCTTCCTCGGCGGTGCCGATGCCGCGGAACACGAACGCTTTGCGCGGGTGCAACGCGAGTCTGCCACCGCGGCGACCGCTGCAGATCTGTTGCGACTCGTCTACCGACTGGACGTCCGCAGCTGTCTTCCGCTCGTGCGCGTGCCGACGACCGTCGTGCATCGTCGCGACGACCGGGCCGTGCCGTACCACCTCGGACGTGAGGTGGCCGCCGCGATCAACGGCGCGACATTCATTCCGCTGCAAGGTAGTTCGCACTTCCCGTGGTACGGCGACATCGATTCCGTCGCTCGCGCATGCCGCCGCGCACTGGCACCACAGCAAGATTTCGAGGTCGGCGAGGTTGCGCCGGTCCTGCTGTCGAGTCGCGAACGCGAAATCCTCGCCTGCGTTTCGCGCGGTCTCGGCGATCGCGAGATCGCAGAGCAGCTTCAGTTGAGCTCGCACACCGTTCACCGCCACGTCGCGAACATCCGTCGCAAGCTCGGCAGTCCTTCGCGGACCGCGGCCGTCGTCGAGGCCACGCGGCTCGGACTCTTGAGCTAGCCGAAATCGGCCATTGGCCGAAAATGGCCGGTTTGAGCGATGCGCAAATTGCCTGTCCACTCGTAGTTTCACGGCATGACCGAGATCGCCTCTCCCGAATCGCGCACCGAACTGCCGGCCGACCCTGCCTATGCGGCGTGGTTGCGGATCATGGCCGTGCTGTATGACCCGTTCGTCTGGCTGGGCGAGCTCGCAGGTATGCGGCGCCGACGGCGCGCGCTGGTCGCCGACGCTTATGGGCGCGTCGTCGAAATTGGTGCGGGCACGGGGCTGAACATCGCGCACTATTCCGACGCTGTCGACGAACTCGTGCTCACCGAGCCCGAACCCGGGATGCGCCGGAAACTCGCCCGGCGCCTCGCACGTCTTGGACGCGCCGCGCGCGTGTCGGCCGCGCCCGCCGAACGTCTACCGTTCGCCGATTCGTCGGTGGACACCGTCGTTGCGACGCTCGTCCTCTGCACCGTCCCCGACCCTGAAAGTGCGCTTCGCGAGATCGCACGCGTACTGCGCCCGGAGGGCCAGTTGCTGTTTATCGAACACATCCGCGCGAGCTCGCGATTCCTCGCGACGTGCCAGGACAAATTCCTGCGACCGTGGCGGGGCTTCGCAGGCGGGTGCGAATGCAATCGTCCGACCCTCGAGCTGATGCGCCGTTGCGGCTTCACCGTCAGCGCCAACGCTGCCGTGTGGAGCGGGATGCCGGCGATCGTCCGTCCGCTCGCCGTGGGGCGGGCGACTCGATGACCTTCACGGCAAGTTGCCCAGCCACGGCCCGCCGAACGTGTTGTCCGGGCGGGAGAATGGCCAATTTCCCTCCCCCAGAGCACGTTCGGCGATGATCAGACGCTGAGCAGCGCCCTATGGCCCCTGCCGCGGGTCTAAAGAATTCTCACTCTGGATGGACGGCGGTTTTGGCTCCGGATGGCTGCTGCGCAGCTCACGGTGCAGCTCTAGGTTTGTCGAATGGCGCACGTTGTGGTGGATCCCGACGCCATGGCCGCGGTCAGCCGGCAGGTCGGCGGCGTCGGTGCCCAATCGCCGGGGGTGGTTGGTTCGATAGCGCCGGCGGCGGCCGATCCGGTTTCGGTTGCGGCGGCGAATACGTTGTCAGCCCGCGCGACCCTGATCGCCACCTACAGCGCTGCTGCCAGCGAGGTTGCCGCGATGCGGGCCGCCCAATTGGCGGCCAGCGCCACCGGCTACGCCGATCAGGAGGCCGCCAACCAGGCCGGTCTGGGCTTGGGCACGGCGACACCCGCCCTGCTCAGGGTCGCTTCCGCGCCGATCGCCCCCCCGGTGGCGCCGGTCGTCGTCCCGCCGCCGGTGTATGGCCCCCCACCCGAGGATGCTCTGAGCATCTCCACACTCATCCATGCCGGTGCCCGAGCGCCGCTGGATCCGGCGGCTGCCGACCTGACCCGGCAATCCAGCCGTCTCAGCAACGCGGCCGATGACCTGCGCAGCAACGCGACATGGCTGGAGCGGCAGTGGAGCTCTGCGGCCGGCGACGCGGCGGCTGCCCGGCTGCGTGAACTGGGGGTCTGGTACGACGGCCACGCCGAGGCGGCCCGGTCCGCGGCAGCGGCCACCAGGGCAGCCGCCGACAACTTCAAGACCGCACAAACCGTCATCCCCACGCCCGAGGCCCTCAAGACAGCCACCCAGCAGTTGACCAACGCCGAAGCCGCCGCCGCTGCCAACCCTCGCTGGGCCCCCTACTACCGCACCTCGGTCATCCCGGCCCTGCGCGCCCAACTCGCCGACCTGCAAAGCCAAGCCATCAACGGCCTGCACAACTACGGGGCGGCCAACCTTTCCTTCGACCTCACCGGCGAACCCCCACAACACCCACCCCGACCCCACCGCGGCATCCAAGCCGTCGACAGGCACGGCGGATTCCCACTGGATCCGACAACCACTACCTCCCCTACACCTGAACCTCCACAGTGCAAACCCGAAGATCAGGCGAAATTGATCAAGAGATTTGCTGAGTGGTGTTCGAAAAGAGATGAGCTGACAAGGGATATCACTGCCTGGGACCGTAAGTATCCACCAGGGCACGTATTCGACATGAGGGATCCGGTACAGGCCGCCGAGTACGAACGCGGCGAGGAGCTTAAGAGGGCAAGAGGCAAGCTCATACACGATTTCGGCGAGCTCTTGAAAGACGCGACCACATGCGGAGCCAAACAGGACGAAGCGCGACCGGTGACATTCTCTGGCCAGACGGGTCCAGAACCACATTGCGTCCGCCGAACTGAATCCGGGCATATCGGTAACCAAGGCAGGCGGTGAAAAGAGACGTTGATACGCGGCCCTGGAAGGTTGATGATTCGGTTGACGCGAATTGTCCACGCAGCCGCGATGACAGTCGCCGTGATGGCTTTCGCGGCCAGCGTCGTCGGGTGCGGGCCGAAGACCACGGACGACACGGCAACGACGTCGGCGCCGACCGCGCATGCCACGTCGTCGAACGTGCCGTCCCTCTTTCCGCCCACGGTCAACGAGGGGGCCCCGATGCCCGGCCCGGTGTCCCGCCTGCGGCCCGGAGCTCCAATCATGTTGGGCGACAAAGCCACAACAGTGTGCACCGCAGGCTTCTACATCGACTACCCCGACCCCAAACATTCCGGCCAGCGGCTCCCCGCCTTTCTCACCGCCGCGCGGTGCGCTCAAGGCAACGCTCACGCTCCGGTCGCCGTGATGAAAGTTGATGCCCCGGGCCAGAACCCGAAGCGCACGCAGATCGGCGAGATCACCTATCTGCCCGCCGGCGACCAGAACCCGGGGACCGCCGGTGCACCGTGGGCGATGCCCATATCGCCCGTGGCCATCTTCAGCCCCGGGCAACCTGATTGGCCGATGCCGGTCGACATCACCGTCAATAACAAGGCGCCGACCGCTGAGATGCTACAGACAGCGCTAACGGCAGAACAACGCAAGGCGCCCGCGACGTGGACCAACAGTTTTGGTGCCGTCGTCACCGGACACGTGCTCGACCCAGCGTCCACACTGGAACTACGCGACATCCCCGCCGCCGTTCAACGCGTCGTCATCGCCACCGACGATCCGTCCCTCCCGATCTACCCCGAGGTACTCGGGTCTCCGGTCACCGTCGACTTGGACAGCGGCACGTCGAACCTTGGCGTCATTGTCGGCACCGATCAAACCCGGCACTGGATTGTGGTCGATCTCATCAGTAGTTTCCTCGCCGCCCAGAGCGCGCGTCTTATCACAACGAACTGACACCCACGCCTGGCCGCGTCACCAACGTCAACTACCAACAGGGCATCATCGACAACGATGTCGATATCGCGCTCGAGCGCGCGAAAGGTTCCTGCGGCCAGCTAACTGTTCAGGGGCCTGGTCGCGGTGCCTAGTGGCGGGCTTTTCTGCCGGCGTCGTTTGGCTGAGGCGGCACGCACCATCATCGAAGGATGCAGCAGCCGCATCGGTGAGTCGACAAGCCAGGCCACCCTGAGGAACTGCTCGAATGCGGCGACGTCATATTCGGCAGCGGTCAGTAATCGGTCAATATACCCGCTGAGCAACCTCGTCGATAGCGGTGGTGTGCCTTTGATCTCGGGCAGGGAGAGGTCCCCGCCGGCGGCCAGTTGCCACGCCCGGCCGATTGGCTTGGCGGTAGCTCGGAAGAACCGGCGAGGGAGGTCGGTCGTGCCCCGGGACAGACACTCTCGCAGCTCCAAAGCTTCCAGTGCAGCCACCGTCATGCCCTGCCCATAGATCGGGTTGAAACTGCACACCGCGTCTCCGACGACCAGCAAGCCCTCCGGCAGCAGTCGCGCTTTGTCGTATCGGCGCCAACGGCTCGACGGGAACCGATGCTGTGCTGCCTCGCCAAGAGGTTCAGCTGCCCGAATGGCCGCCAAAACGTGTACAGGCGCAAACTTTTCGGCGAAAGCACACATCGCGGAGCATCCGACAGGTGGATCATTGCCCGCCATTCCGAATACCGAAAACATAACGGTGTCGTGCTCGTATCTGAGCATCGCCATGCCGGTGGGTCGGCCAGCCACTGGGGCCACGAGGCAACCGCACTCGTGCAACAACTCCGGTGGCATCCGCAACAGCTGACTCACATACATCAGATGGATGACGACGTCGTCCTCAGCGGGGCGGGCATAACCCAGCCTTTCCAGTACTGCCGGTGTCCGCGCGCCACGCCCCGTCGCATCGACGACAAGATCAGCGGACAGTTCTGATTCTGAGCGGCTGTGCCGGTTGACAATTCGCGCACCAGTAATGCGATCGCGGCGTGTGTTGGAGGTGACATCGACGACGTCATGATTGTCGACCAACTCGATGTTGGGAATCGCACGTACCCGGCGCCGGACGTGGGACTCCAGAAATGATCTGCTTGGGGTATAGGCCCTCAGCCCTTCGGCCGAACCGGATTGCAGGGCCAGGTGGCCGCCCATATCGAAGTGGACCTTCGATAGATCCCGATAATCAAGCGAGGGTGCGCCAGCTCCGACGAGTTCGTCGAGGATCCCCGGGAAGAGTTCTTCGAGCGCCCGAGCGCCTCGCAGTAGCAGGCCGTGGATCTGCCGCCCCTGCGGCACACCGCGACGGTTATCGGCCGTGTCGCTCAACGCATCCCGCTCCACAACGGTGACCGTTTCAAAAAAGTCGGCCAGTGCTCTGGCAGCCACCAACCCCGCCATGCTGGCGCCCAGAACCACCGCATGCTCACCGAGCTTCGCCATTAGCAACCTCTCGACGTACGTCACCATATACATGGTTTTGCGCACGGGGGTTGAGTACTCGACTACTCGTTTTTCGCCGATGTTGAACGGTCAACTTGCCTCAGGGCCAAATGAGGGCTTGATGTCGACGGCCTTTTCCGTGACTTAGACTTAGATCCCTCGTAACCTTGTTAGGTCTGCGTATGACAGAGCCTTTCGGGAAGATCTCGATCGTGGTACCGGACTTTGAACTTTCACGCTGAGCAGGTACCAGCAGCATCAGAGCGCACGAGGCGACATCCACCGGCAAGGCGGCACTCGCGGGTCACCGATAATTTCGCCATGCGCACGAAACTGAAGAGCCAGATTCCCGACGCGACGCCGGTCCTAGCCTGGCGCCGCAAGTCTCGCGCGCCGACCAGCGCTACATGCACCCGTCTCATATTCACTGCGGGTCCGCAACGACTCCGCAACCGACTTTGAGAATCCGCGAATTCTTTTGGCGGTTTGGAACCGTCTCATCGAACCCCCGTCTTTGTGTGTCGGCAGCCAATTTTATTCGCAATTAGCGCACAGTTTGGCTCGGTTCACCAGGTCGTCTGTCAGCCAGACGTCGGCGTCATGAGTGGCTCCGTGCGACAGCTGCCAGCGCGAGAGGATCACTTGTTCGAGGTTGGGGCCCTTCCGTCGGATCCGTTGAGGTTGTCTGGCCAATGCGAGCACGGGGTCGAAGGAAAGGCGGATGTCCATAACCCGCAGACCTTGGTCGACTGCCGTCTTGACGCGACGATTCGCGGGAGCACTGAGGAGCACAACCTCCTGGACTCTGGTGCCGAGCGCCCAGGAATGCACCGCCACCTCCCCGCCATAGCTGTGCCCGAACAAGGTGTGGATCCCTCGGGGGCTCATCTCGCCGGCCCAGCGAACGAAATCCTCGGCAGCCATTGCTCTCTGACGACTGCTATAGGCGCCGCTCCAGCTGAAGGGCGCACCCCGTGAGTAGAAATTCGGCCTGACCCCGCTTCGTATGAACTCATGGAAGTGGGCTGCCGGACGCCACCAGTCGCCTTTCCACCCCCAAGTTCCATGGATGAGGGCAGACACGGCGAGGATTCCGGTGGTCGGGCCTGGTCCCTGCTGGCCTGTGGCGACGTCGCTACCGTCGTCCCATGGCCCGGTCAATGAGGCCATGGCGAACTGCCGGACGATCGGATCCGCCGAGCGCATGGCTAGGGCCAACCTCCACTCGGCTACGAGTCGGAGCCGGCTTTCCATGTCTCCGTTGAAGATGCGTCTTGCCCAGAGCGCCTCCCTCGCCAGATCCTGCCACCGCGCCCCAAACCAGGCCCACGCGGTCTCCGGAGGGATATCGAGGTCGGGGTCGGGTCGGCAACGACCGTTTCCACCTGAGGCGCGGCCGGGCCGAACAAGTAGTGCAGAAATGTCTCTATGTCGGGAACATGTCTACGCCTCGCCACCAGCGCTGACGCCAATCCCCGTGAAAGATCGAACGACCCGAAGCTCCGATGATCGAGGCGGCTGCGGCAGCCGATTCGCGCTCGAGTGGGCTCGCGAGTACTTCCGCTAGGAATCGGACGGCGTCGACTGAGTCCGGGGCCTCGGCCAGAGATGCGAAAAGCTGCGCGCGACTTTGATCGCCTCCCAGGCCTCCCAGGTCCAAACGCATTCCGGCATCGCGCCAATTCCAGGTCTGATCGGTAATTCGATCATTGAACCCCATCGAGCTGAAGGCAACTTCCATTCCTTGCATGGCGACTGTCGCCCCAAATGGCAGGCCCAAGGCCGCAGCACGACAGGCGTTCAGCGATTCGTGACGCTCACCAATTTCAGCCGATTCGGCGCTGGTCACTGGTTCGAAAGAGATGTCGTCGCTCACGCCAAGTCCTTCCTGATGCTGGCGGTCAGTAGCTGGATCGACCACCGAGAGGTTCGCCCGAACCGCATCCTCTCCCGTCCAAACCAGCGACACCGGCCGGATCAGCTAAATTCATTGTCACATAAGATATTTGGATGCTCGTCAACAGAAACGGTAAATGAGAACCTACAAGCCAACCGGTCCTCACCGCGCCATGTTGGCGAATCGCGACAAGTGCAGTTGATGCGCGACGGTGACGGTCTTGGTCGGGCCGTTGCGGTGTTTGGCCAGAATCAAATCCGCCTCTCCCCCGCGCGGATCGTCGCGGTCGAACGCGTCCGGCCGGTTCAGCAGGATCACGACGTCGCTATCTTGTTCGAGACTATTATGTGCCGTAATGCCATTTACAACGAAATTGTGTGTGCCGCTTACGGTTCCGTCGTAGACATCTTGTTCGCCAATGCTGGTGATTTCGACAATTGTATCCCAGTAAGCATCGCTAGTTGCCAGCGAGTGAATCTCAGAATCTTCGAGCGCTGACGCGATTCTGTGCAACAATGGCCTGCCCGGGGCATGGCCCATTCTTGATTCGCAAACTTCCACTCTTGCAACCGTTCTGAATTTGGTGCGCGAGACAGAGCTACGGGCCAGCGCTTCTCGCACCCTGCCCCAAACTTCTACAGGAACCGTATCCGCGCCGGGACGTCGTGTGCGGGTTCGCAGTTGTTCGAGGAGGGATTCGGCGGATCTGCCGCGCTCACCGTGGACACCGACTTTCGTCAAGAAAGCAGTCTGATTCTCGGCCCTGTCAATCCACAAATGCCAGCAGTCCCGGTAACCCGCCTTCCGGACGCGCGCGATCCGGCTCTGCACACCAAGCCGCAGCAGCAATTGCGTGACATCATCGACTAAACGTCGACTAGTCGAGGCGTAATAGATCTTCCCCTGGTTAGCGACATGTTCCCACCGCACCGAACCGTCCGTCGCCCATAAATGCCGCAGGAACAACGCCACCTGGTCGTTGGGTGCGCGAAATATGGCCGCCGGCACGAACTTTTCGTAGCTGCGCTTGCCGAACAACCCAAGCCCATCCAGCCAGGCCGCGATCGGGTTGCGCTTGCCGTGCGTCAGCCGCTCCGGCGCCGGCATCCGCAGCGTTGTCACGCGCGCCGCCGGGTACTCGTCACGAACGGCGGTCACGCCGAAATGCGCCGCGGCCACGGTCACCGCGACGAGGTTGGCCTCGTCCACTGACGCATACCGGATCGGCTGCTTCTTGACGCACGACCCGTCGCCGATCATGTGCGCAAGCAGCACGACCTCGGACTCGTGCAGCCGCTGCGTGTCCACCGGTTCGGGCACCCGCCGGGGTGCGGCGATGCGGTCGCCAATCTTCAGCTGCTCCAACGGAGTCCAGCCCTCGAGCTTCATGAAGGGGTGGTTGCCGGTGGCTTCGACCTCACGCCCCGAGGCCAGCCGGAGCCGGAAGACCTCCTTGCGGCCGCTGGGGAACACATTGGTCATCGGACGGGCAACCATGCGCAGCCGCTCGTCCAGCGACCACACCAGCGGCCGCTCGCCGGAGCGCATCAGCTCACCGAGCGTGACCTCGGCACCGTTGTCGGCGCGCAGGATTCGGGTGGCGGCGGTCAGACATCCCGATTCGCGAAGGTCGGACAGCATGGGCTTCTTGTCCGTCCGCTGTTCAGGCCCACGGTTCAGCTGGCTGATCGCAACAACAGGAACCTCAAGCTCCTTAGCCAAAAGCTTGAGATGCCTGGAGAATTCGGATACTTCCACCTGACGCGACTCGTGCTTCTTGCCCGAACTCATCAGCTGCAGGTAATCGACGACGACGAGTTTCAGGTTGGCCTTCTGCCGCAGCCGGCGCGCCTTGGCCCGGATCTCCATCATGGTCAGGTTCGGCGAATCGTCGATAAACAGTGGGGCTTCGCTGATTTCGCTCATCCGCCGTGCCAGTCGGGTCCAGTCGTCGTCGTTCATCCGGCCCGAACGCATGTCGGCGAGCTTGATTTTCGCCTCCGCCGACAGCAGCCGCATCACGATCTCGGACTTGCTCATCTCCAACGAGAAGATGACGCTGGCCATCCGGTGCTTGATCGAGCACGACCGCAGGAAGTCCAACCCGAGGGTCGAGTTGTGTGTCGGCACCATGCCACGGCCGGCCAGATACAGGTGTTCAGCGTTGTCCACCTGGACGCAGCGCACCGGAACAGTGTTTACCCGACGCACAGCCTCGATCTGCAACACCGGGGTCAGCACGGCGGCGGCGGTCCGCCGCTCGGTGTACCGAGCGGCGGAACCTGCTACCACGATGGTGTCCAGCCCACGACGCAACTGGGCCGACGTTCGGATGCCGTCACCCGTCGGCCACTGGTGCCCGGCGTCGGCAACGATGACTGTGCCGTCGGAGAATTCGATCTCGTAGCACGGGCGGCTCAACATCACGTCGGTGGCAGCCACCACCCGCGTCGGCAGCCCGTCTGTGCTCAGCAACTCATCACCGACGCTGACGTCGCCCATCGTCGCCCAGCCCGCAGGCGTCGGCAGCGGCGTGTCTAGCGCAAGTGCCTTACCAACACCGGGCCGCGCCGCAACGATAATCATCTGCCCCGGATGCAGACCGTTGGTCACCTCGTCGAGTTCGGTGAAGCCCGTCGGAACCCCGCGCGCCAGGCCGCCGTTGGAGGCGATGGCGTCGATCTCGTCCATCGTCGGCTGCAGCAGATCCTCGAGCGCAATGAAGTCCTCGGAAAGCCGGCGGTCGGCGACGTCATAGATTTCGGCCTGCGCGCGGTCGACCACCTCGGCCACATCGGCGCCCTCGGCGCCCGCGTAGCCGTACTGCACCACCCGCGTTCCGGCCTCCACCAGCCGACGCAGCAGCGCTTTCTCGGCGACGATGCCCGCGTAGTAGCCCGCATTGGCGGCCGTCGGCACCGTCGAGATCAGCGTGTGCAGATAGGGCGCGCCGCCGATGCGGCGCAGCATCCCACGCCGGTCCAGCTCGGCGGCCACCGTTACCGCATCGGCCGGCTCCCCCCGCCCGTACAGGTCGAGAATGGCGTCGTAGACGTTCTGGTGCGCCGGGCGGTAGAAGTCGCCGGGCCGCAGCCGTTCCAGCACGTCGGCGATCGCGTCCTTGCTCAGGAGCATCCCGCCCAGCACCGACTGCTCGGCGGCTAAATCCTGCGGTGGCTGACGGCCGAAGTCTTCACTGGGCGGCGGAGCATCCATGCCCGGGTGCGGCAGATCGTCAACGACCGCCACTGGCTCTCACCTCCTCCCACATAACGACCCGAACATACATTCGATGGCCGACATCGAGAGCGTAAGCCACGGCACCGACACCCCACCCCTCGCTTCATTGGCCGGCTCCTCGGTTGGCCGCCGTGCGGCCCCTGTCGTCGCCGTCTTGAAGCCCCTGCCATCGTCTCGCGCCGGGACGACGCTAAACGTTGCTGGCGAGTACTCCAAGGGGGCCCTGTTTATGAAGCTGTGCATCGCGTGTGCATATCCGTCGACACCTGTGTTGAGGGGGGTGTGGAAAACCTGTGGATCAATGCGGAGGGTTACGACATCACTGCTGATTAGGACCGTACAACGCGTCGTCCATCGTGTGGACAACAATCTCTTCGGCGTGTCGGGCCAGGTTACCGCGTCGGGCGTGTTGGTTTTCAGTCAGATTTTCGCTGCGTTAAGGGTTGGTAACGGCGGTGCCCCAGACGGGCCCGCAAAATAGTTCGCCAGGCGCAAACCCCGCGCGTGCCGGCCAACCGCGCGTTAACCCGGCGGCAACCGGATCGAGGGTTACCGCCGGGACGAGCAAACGCTTCGAGTTAGCTCTCGGCGACGACTTCGAGTGCAACCTCGACGTCGATCTCGGGGTGCAGATGCACCGCCACCGGGTGCGTGCCGACGGCCTTGATGTGCGACTTGGGCAGTCGGACGATCCGCTTGTCGAGATTGGGTCCACCGGCCTTCTTGATGGCAGCCACCACGTCGCCGGAAGTCACCGAGCCGAACAACTTGCCCGAATCGGCCGCGGTCCGCACTGGCAGCGAAACCGGGCCCAGCGCCTCGATAGCCGCCTTGAGCTCGTTGGCGTGCTCCAGGTCGCGCACCGTCTTGGTTTCGCGGGCACGGCGGATGTCATCGGCCTGCTGCTGGGCACCACGGGAGGCGACGATCGCCAGCCCCCGCGGCAGCAGGAAGTTGCGGCCATACCCGTCCTTGACTTCGACCGTGTCGCCGACGGTGCCGAGGTGGTCGACGTCCGCCGTCAGAATCAGCTTCATCGTGTTGCGTACTTTCCGTTGGTCGTTCGGCGGCTAGCGCGCCGACGAGGTGAAGGGCAGCAGGGCGACCTCGCGGGCATTCTTCACCGCGAGCGCGATGTCGCGCTGGTGCTGCACGCAGTTGCCGGTGACCCGGCGCGCCCGGATCTTGCCGCGCTCACTGATGTAGGTCCGCAGCAGCGCGGTGTCCTTGTAGTCGATCTCGTGTTCCTTCTTCGCACAGAAAACGCACTTGCGCGCCTTGATCGGCTTCTCCGGAGCCGGGCGGCGCTTGCTGGACTTGGCCATGTCTGTCTTTCTTTCAGTTGCTCAGTTGTCCTGAAGTGTCTTGCAATGTCTTGAAATGTCTCGGAATCAGAAGGGCGGTTCGTCGTCGCCGCCGCCGAAGGAGCCCGATGCCGGGGCGCTGCCCCACGGGTCGTCAGCCGGTGCGCTGCTCTGCTGCGCCGGCGCCTGACGGGATCCGCCGCCACCGCCGCCGCTGCCGAAACCGCCGCCTCCGCCGCCGCTGCGGCTGGCCTTGTTCACCTTGGCGGTGGCATACCGAAGCGAGGGCCCGATCTCGTCGACCTCGACCTCGACGACGGTCCGCTTCTCGCCTTCGCGGGTTTCGAAGGAACGCTGCTTGAGCCGGCCGGTGACGATCACCCGGGCACCCCGGGTCAGGCTCTCGGCCACGTTCTCAGCGGCCTCACGCCAGATATTGCACCGCAGGAACAGCGCCTCGCCGTCTTTCCATTCCCCGCTCTGGCGGTCATAGATCCTGGGCGTGGATGCCACGGTGAAGTTCGCCACGGCAGCACCTGACGGAGTGAACCGCAGTTCCGGGTCAGCGGTCAGGTTCCCGACGACGGTGATGGTGGTGTCACCAGCCACAATTTTCCTCCTGGTTCCGCAGGTGCCTCGCCTGCACGGCGGTGGATGGTCAGCTTTTGAACCAGCCTAGGCAACAGCGCCGACAGCGGGCAGTCAGTGCTTGTCGGTGCGCATCACCTTGGTGCGCAACACCGACTCGTTGAGGCTGAGCTGGCGGTCCAGCTCGGACACCGTCGCCGGCTCGGCCTTGAGGTCTATGACGGCATAGATGCCCTCGGCGTGCTTGGCGATCTCGTAGGCCAGCCGGCGCCGGCCCCAGATGTCGATCTTTTCGACGGTTCCGCCATCCTTGCGGACGACGTTGAGGAACGCCTCCAAGGACGGGGACACGGTGCGTTCGTCGAGCGTGGGGTCAAGAATGACCATGATTTCGTATGGACGCATGGAAACCTCACCACCTCCTCTGGTCTGCGCGGCCACGGTCTGTCCGTGGCAGGAGGGTCGCCTGCGTCGGCAACCCCGCTAGGTTACCGGACGGCAGGTCACCGCGAAAAATCCGGGGACCCGCGTCACTTCCGGGCTTGCAGGAATTCGTCGGCCCTGACCCTGGTCGCCTCGTCGGCTTTGGCGAGTGAACCGGAATCGAACGGCGGCTGCGGGTCGTATTCGATGAGCAGCTGAGCAGCCTGCGCGGCTTCGCGATCGACCAGCAGCTCAACCAGTCGCAGGGCCATGTCGATGCCGCTGGACACGCCCGCGGCGGTGATGATCCGCTGCGGCAGGTGCTCGACGACACGGTCGGGCACATACCGCGCACCCAACTCGTTGAGCAGGTCCGCAGACCTCCAATGCGTCGTCGCGGTGAGCCCATCAAGCAAGCCCGCCGACGCCAGCAGCAGCGCGCCGGTGCACACCGAGGTGGTGAACGTGGTGTGTGGATGCACCGATTGCAGCCAGGCCCGGATCGTCTCGTCGTGAATCAGCTGTCGGGTTCCGATGCCGCCAGGGAAGACCACGACATCGGGTGCGCCGATTTCTTCGAACGTGGCATCGCAGCTAAGGCCGAGCATCGAGTTCTCGGTGCGCACCTCACCGCGCTGGTGCCCGATAAACACTACCTCCAACGACGGAATGCGTTGCAGCACTTCGTAAGGCCCGACAGCGTCGAGCGCGGTAAACCGCGGGAACAGCGGGATTGCGACCAGCATCAGGTGCTCCTCGCGCTAATTGGCGCCCCATCTTCGGTGTCTTCCGTCGCTGCGGCAGTGGGGGTCTCGGCGTGTTCCGGCGGCGCGACCGACGGCCGCGATCCGGCGGGACGCAGCCACTGCGGCAGCCAGCCGGGCGGAGCGTCGGGCGCGCGGTCGAACGGCCCGCCCCCGGGATCGTCCACCCGCCCGCCCCACCGGACCAGGTCCTCGTCGGGCCGGTAGATCTGCCGGATTATCAACGCACACAGCACCATAACCGCGATGTCGCGGAGTAATACCGTCGCAGTGAAAAACTGCTCCGGCAGCGAGCGGTTTGGATTGCCGTACAGGTAATACATCCGTGGTACCCACACCAGCGCGTCAATCGTCATCCACGCCAGCAGTATTCGGCGGTGCGGCAACGCCAGCACCGCCAGCGGCACCAACCACAGCGAGAACTGCGGACTCCATACCTTGTTGGTCAGCAGGAAGGCGGCCAACGTCAGGAACGCCAGCTGCGCCAGGCGCGGCCGCTGCGGCGCCGTGAGCGCGATATAAGCGATTGCCGCACAAGACAACACGAACAACACCGTGACCACGGTGTTCAGCACGCCAGGAGGCTCCCAGAAGCCCAGCTTCGGATCGAAACCAGGCCAGCCGGTGAACGACTTCACCACGTTGTACAGCGAATCCATGTCGTCGCCGCGCCGGGTGTTGAGCCGGAAGAACTCCGACCAGCCCCGCGGAAACAGCACCAGCACGGGCAGATTCACCAACAACCAGGTGACCGCCGCCAACGCCGCCGTGCGGCCCACATCACGCAGCCGCCCGGTGCGGATACCCAGCACCAGCAGCGGACCCAGGAACAACAGCGGATACAGCTTGGCCGCAGCACCCAACCCGATCAGCACGCCGGCCAGCACCGGTTTTCGCCGCGCCCATGCCAGCAGTCCGCCCATCGCGAATGCCGTTGCCAGCGCGTCGAAGTTGGTGAAAATGTGGAAGATCACCAGCGGAGAAGCCGCGACCAGGGCTGCGTCCCAGATCCGGCGACCGGCCAGACCCGCGGTCGCCCACACCGTTGCCAGCCAGGCCAATGCCAGTCCGAATGCGGCGACATTGAAGAACACCACGACTTCGGCGATCACCGGGATGGGGAAGATCTTGCTCAGCGCGGTGTAGGTCTTGGCCATCGCCATCGACACGTACTGGTAGACCCCGGTCAGCACCGGATACTCCATGTAGCGCACCGCGGGCTTGCCGTCGTAGCGAGTCTGGGGCGCACCGTTGGCGTCGGTCTCGACCCAGCTGGATTTGTACGGAAACTTGCCCTGGTTCAGCAACTCCGCGCCATACAGCGGCACCGTGTCGGAGTAGCACAGCTCGTAATAGGCGCGTTGATTGTCCCAGACGGCGACCCGCTGATCACCCGGCCCGGTGCCGGTGCTCTGCAGGCAGGCCGCCTTCGTCGACCAGCCGAGCGCCATGAACACCAGCGCGATCACGAACATCACCCGCAGCGGGGTCATCAGCCAGGTGCGGCCGATCAGCGCGTGCCGGCCGACCGGTCCGCCGATGACCTCGGCCAGCGAGGCCCCCAAAGAGTCGGTGCGGCTGGGGCAATCGCGGTTGGCGACACTACGCAGGTCCGCGGCTAGCGGACCTGGAGAGATGGTGGCGCCGGGCTGCTGTGCGCCCGTCACGGCGGCGGAGGCGGGGCTTGCGGGCCGCCCGGGGGAACCCCCGGCGGCTGCGGCGGCGGAGGCGGACCCACGGGGACCGTCTGGGGCGGACCGACGGGGATGGTGATCCCCGGCGCCACCTCGATTGAGGGCTGGATGACGGTCTGCGACGGTGGTGCCACGGGCGGGGGCGGCGGCGCCGGCGGCCCCGCGTAGCCACCGATTTCGGTGGGCTTGGGGAAGGTCTCGTTGTTGGTGCCCTTCAGAGCCCCGTCCATGGTCGCCTTCCAGACGTCCGATGGCAGGCCCGAGCCGTAAACCGCTCCGCCGGAAGCGGATACCAGCGGTTGGTCACCCTTGACGGTGCCCACCCACACCGCCGTCGACAGCGACGGCGTGTACCCGACCATCCAGGCGTCCTTGTTTGAGGTGGTGTCACCCAACTGCGTGGTGCCGGTCTTGGCCGCCGACACCCGTCCGCCGGCCAGGTTGTGGCCCCGCGAATACCCGGCGATCGGCTGCATCGCCGCGGTGACGTTGTCTGCCACCGCCTTGGGGATGCGCTGCTCGCCGCTGTTGTCCGAGCTGCCGGCGTCGAACAGCACCTGGCCTTCCGCGTTGACGACCTTCTGCACCAGATGCGGCCGGTGATAGTTGCCCGATGCGGCCAGCGTGGCGTACGCCGAGGCCATGTCCAACACCCGGGTTTGGTACTGGCCCAGCACAATTCCGTTATTGGGTGGTCCGCCTTTGCCGTCCTCGGACAGGGTGTGCGCGACACCGGGGAAGCTGGTCGCGATACCGGCCTGATGCGCAGCGTCCGCGACGGCCTGCGGCCCGTTCTTGAGCTTCAGCATCAACCGGTAATAGGAGGTGTTCAACGATTGCTTGAGCGCCTCGGCGATGTTGCAGGTGCCGCAACTTTCGCCGTCGACGTTGGTGATCTTGACGCCGTCGACCGTCAGCGGGGAACTGTCGATCTGGGTTCCCAGGCCGATCCCCTGCTCGAGTGCGGCCACCAGAGCGAACACCTTGAACGACGATCCGGTCTGCAGCCCGGCTTGAGCGAAGTCGAACCCGTTGGCGTCAGAACCGCCGTAGTAGGCGCGGATCGCACCGTTGTGCGGGTCGATCGACACCACGGCGGCCCGCATCTGGGGATCCTGGCCCTCCAGGTACTTCGACACCGCCTTCTCCGCGGCCTGCTGCGCTTGCGGTTCAATCGTGGTCGTGACCCGCAGTCCCTGGGTGTTCAACGTCTGCTCGTCGATGTTGAACAGCTCCATCAATTCCCGGGTCACCTGACGCTCGATGAGCCCGTTGGGACCGGTGGTCTGGTACTGCGCGCGGGCCTGATCGGGCGGCACAGTCGCGGGAAACACCTGGGCCGCCCGGTCATTCGGTGACAAGGCCTTGGTGTCCACCATGCCGTCAAGCACCCAGTTCCAGCGCGCGTCGGCACCCTTGGGATCGATAGCCGGGTCCAGCGCGGACGGCCGTCGAATCAGCGCCGCCAGCAGCGCCCCTTCGGAGACGGTGAGCTGCTCGACGGGCTTGTTGAAATAGGCCTTGGCAGCCGCCGAAATTCCGTAGGCGCCCCGGCCGAAGTAGATGATGTTCAGGTAGGCCTGCAGCACTTCATCTTTGGACCACTCCCCCGACATCTTGGTGGCGATGACCAGTTCCTTGGCCTTGCGCATCAGGCCACTGACCCCGTGCTGCGCGGAACCGACCAGCGCGTTCTTCACGTACTGCTGGGTGATCGTCGATCCACCCTGCAGATCGCCGTTGCCGAAAAGGTTGTTGCCCACCGCCCGGGCGAAGCCGCCGAAGTCGAACCCCGGGTTCGAATAGAAGTTGCGGTCTTCTGCGGCGATGACCGCCTGGCGCACATGCACCGGCACTTGGCTGATGTTGACATCGACCCGGTTACCTTCGGGCGGAACGATTTTGGCGATCTCTGAGCCGTCACTGGCCAGGATCGTCGAGACCTGGTTGGTCCGGATGTCGCCCGGCTTGGGAATGTCGACGATGAAGTACGCCATGGCGAAGGTGATGATCGGCAATAGGAACATCATCACCGCGCTGAGGACGACCGCGCGTCGCACCCATCGCCAGTTGATCTGCCGGCGCAGCTGTTGGAGCCAGGGCAGGTTCGACCCGGGTCCACCAGGCCCACGGCCCCTTCCACCGGGGCCTCGGGGCGGCCCGGGCGGGGGTGGCGGTCCACCGGGTGGACGGTCGCCGGGCGGACGGTCGCCGGTGGTCGTCCGGCGGCGGCGCGCGGGCGTCGGCGCGTCCAACGCGGCCTTGACCTCGTCGATCGGGTCGGGCCGCGCAGGCTGGTCGCGCTGCGGCGGTGCCGACTGCCGGCCTTTCGACACGGGACGGTCCAGCGCGGCCTTGACCGCCTCGAGGGGGTCGACCCGGCCGGGTGAGCGGTCGTCGCTGACCGCCGGGATGACCGAGGTCAGCCGGTCGTCGGGCGGAACCTCGCCGCGTCGGCCAGCGCGCGGGCGCTGACCTGCCCCGTGCGCTTCCTCAGCGGGTTGTGCATGCTTGCCCGCACGCTCAGTCGGTGGCCCGTTGGGGTCGTCGCCGGACGACTGATCGTGGCGCCCTTCGCTATTCACTGGCCGTACGGGCGCCGTCGCGCGCCGTCCGCGTGCCGCGCGTGCCCCTGGGCGGAGGTGCCGGGCGTGCCGCGCCGAGCACATAAGACTTGACCAGGTGATTCCAACTGCAGGTTCGGCATACCTCCACCACGTGGACCGCGAACTCCGAAAACCGGGTTGCCAGCAGCACCAATTCTTCGGCGGTGCGCGCCGAGCCCGATACCGCGCCCAAGTGGTCGCCGAATACCCACGACACCAACGTGAGCTGCTCCTTCCGGCATATCGGGCACATCACCTGGCTTGGTTTCCCGTGAAACTTTGCGGCGCGCAGCAGATAGGGGTTGGCGTCGCACACCTCGGATACCCCGGTGCGCCCGGAGTACACCTCGGCCAGCAGTGAGCGCCGCCGGAGCGTGTAGTCCACCACCTGTCGCTGCAGTCGCACGCTGACCAGAGTACGTCCCCGACCGCGGCGACGTTAGGCAACCAATGCGGTTGTCGCTCCCGTTCCGCGGCCTGACCGGCCGTATTCGCTGATCACATTCCGCGCCGGTCTCGGGTCGGTACTTTTACGATCTACCGCGTGGCGAAATGGCCCGGGGGACCACTGGGTGGCGGGTCGACGACGGCTGAGTTTGCCGTTTTAGTGGCCGTGAGCGGCCGGCCGGCGGCGGCAACGCGTCGCTGTGACGAATAACGCACTAACACCAGGTGGTGTTGTGGCAAATATATCGAAACGATACTATGGCCCGAGGCGTCGTACCGTCGTAACTAGCCATGCAAAGGAGGTGGATCGATGCTGGAGCTCGCCATCCTGGGTCTCCTGATCGAATCGCCGATGCATGGCTACGAATTGCGCAAACGGCTCACCGGTTTACTCGGTGCATTCCGGGCGTTTTCCTACGGTTCGCTTTACCCCGCCCTGCGGCGCATGCAGGCCGACGGCCTGATCGCCGAGAATGCCGCGCCGGCCGGCACCCCGGTCCGGCGCGCGCGCCGGGTCTACCAGCTAACCGACGAGGGCCGGCGGCGCTTCGGCGAGCTGGTGGCCGACACCGGCCCGCACAACTACACCGACGACGGCTTCGGGGTGCACCTGGCATTCTTCAACCGCACCCCCGCCGAGGCGCGGATGCGCATCCTGGAGGGCCGCCGTCGTCAGGTCGAGGAACGCCGGGAAGGTCTGCGCGAAGCGGTAGCCCGGGCCAGCAGTTCGTTCGACCGGTACACCCGCCAATTGCATCAACTCGGACTCGAGTCCAGCGAGCGTGAGGTCAAGTGGCTCAACGAGCTCATCGCTGCGGAACGGGCCGCGCCCGGCCTGTCCGAGCAGACGTAAACCCCCAACAAGCCCGTTAAAACACCCGAGCCAGCAGGTTATGGAGTTAGGAGAACGCCCGATGAGTGAGCACAAGCCGTTAGGGGCGCCGGAAGACGTACGAGTCGCCATTGTCGGCGTCGGTAACTGCGCGTCCTCACTGGTCCAGGGCGTCCAGTACTACCTCGACGCCGACGAGAACAGCACCGTGCCCGGCCTGATGCACGTGAAGTTCGGTCAGTACCACGTCCGCGACGTGAAGTTCGTGGCCGCGTTCGACGTGGACGCCAAGAAGGTCGGCTTCGACCTGTCAGAGGCGATCTTCGCGTCGGAGAACAACACGATCAAGATCGCCGACGTGCCGCCCACCAACGTGTTGGTGCAACGCGGCCCGACGCTCGACGGCATCGGCAAGTACTACGCCGACACCATTGAGGTGTCCGACGCCGAGCCCGTCGACGTCGTCCGCGCCCTTCGTGAGGCCAACGCCGACGTGCTGGTCTCCTACCTGCCGGTCGGCTCCGAAGAGGCCGACAAGTTCTACGCCCAGTGCGCGATCGACGCCGGCGTGGCGTTCGTGAACGCGCTGCCCGTGTTCATCGCCTCCGACCCGGTGTGGGCCAAGAAGTTCGCCGACGCCGGCGTCCCGATCGTCGGTGACGACATCAAGAGTCAGGTCGGTGCCACCATCACCCACCGCGTGATGGCCAAGCTGTTCGAGGACCGCGGCGTCCAGCTGGACCGCACCATGCAGCTCAACGTGGGCGGCAACATGGACTTCCTCAACATGCTCGAGCGCGAGCGGCTGGAGTCCAAGAAGATCTCCAAGACCCAGGCCGTCACCAGCAACCTGCAGCGCGAGTTCAAGACCAAGGACGTCCACATCGGCCCGTCCGACCACGTCGGCTGGCTCGACGACCGCAAGTGGGCCTACGTGCGGCTGGAGGGCCGCGCCTTCGGCGACGTGCCGCTGAACCTGGAGTACAAGCTCGAGGTGTGGGACTCGCCGAACTCGGCGGGCGTCATCATCGACGCGGTACGGGCGGCCAAGATCGCCAAGGACCGCGGCATCGGCGGGCCGGTCATCCCGGCGTCGGCCTACCTGATGAAGAGCCCGCCGCAGCAACTGCCCGACGACGTGGCGCGCGCCCAGCTCGAAGAGTTCATCATCGACGCCTAGAGCGCCTCGAGCTCGCGCCCGTCAACACGGCGGGCCAACAGTGTGGGCATGCGAAGCGGACGTCCTGTGCAGTCGCTTAGCATTGCCACCTGATGGAAGTTCAGCCCGCCGCGTTCCTGCGAACCACCCTTCCCGTTGACCTGTCTCGGCTCCAAGAGCTGGACAGCGGGCGCTACCACTCGATCTGGCTGCCCGACCACATGGTCAGCTTCTGGCCCGACTCGATCTGGACTCCCGAATTCACCGACCTCGCCACGGTCTCGCCATCGCCGCACCGTCACCTGGACGGGCTGGCGATAGCGGCCGCGGCCGCGGTGCTGACCGAGCGGGTTCCCCTGGTCAGCGCCGTCGTCGACACCGTGCGCCGCCACCCCTGCATGCTGGCCCAGACGGCGCTGACCATCGACCACCTCGCCAAGGGCCGCTTCATCCTCGGGCTGGGCAGCGGCGAGAGTGAGAACACCGTGCCGTACGGCTTCGACTTCTCCCGGCCGGTCAGCCGTTTCGAGGAGGCACTGACGGTGATCCGGCTGCTTTGGCAGACCGACGGCCCGGTCGACTTCGACGGACGGTTCTACTCATTGCGGCACGCGCGACTGGACACCGAACCCTACGACGGCCGGGTCCCGCAGATCTGGATCGGGGGCAGCGGCCCGCGGATGCTCGACATCGCCGGCCGCCACGCCGACGGATGGTGGCCGGCCGGCGCCTGGACTCCAGAGCAGTATGCCGAAATGCTGTGCGCTGTAAGGGCCTCCGCCGACCGCGCCGGCCGCGATCCGACAGCGATCACGCCGTGCTTCATCCAGGTGTGCCTGATCGGGCAGGACGACGACGCGCTCACCGACATTCTGCGCGCCCCTCTGGTCAAAGCCTTTCTGCTGCAGGTCTCGGCAGAGACGTTGCGCGGCTTCGGGTTTGCACACCCCATGGGCGACGATTGGCGCGGATTCCAGGACATCGACCCGGCCACGCTGACCCGCGACCGGATCATCGCATTCCTGGACCAGGTGCAGCCCGAGATGATCCTCGCCGTCGTCCCGCACGGGACCCCAGCGCAAGTCGCGAAGATCGTCAAGACATACGTCGACGCGGGTTTGCGAGTGCCCAAGATCCTCGACTACGGCGCCATGGCCGGTCTGCGGTACGCCGACTCCTCGACAGCGAACGTCCGCGCCACCGAGGACGAATTGCTGCGACTATGCGGGGCCGCCCGGTGAGCGCACAGCAGGACGCCTTAAACGCCTCAGGCGCTTTAGACGCCGCAGCGCTGCTGAGTGCCGCGGAGGCCGAAACGGGACTGCGCGACTACGGCGACCCCACGTTGCCGGAACGGTTCGTAATCGCCGTCGACCACCTCAACGGCATCGGGATGGACGGCGCCGGCAATTCCCAAGCGGCGCAAGTGTGTCGGTGGCTGCTCACCTCCCGCCTGGAGTTCATCGAAGACCGCAATCGATACCCGATCGGCGACGAAGTGATCGTGTCGCCGATGTTCGTCACCGGCGAACCACGTTCGGGCACAACGCTGATGCACGCACTGATGTCCGTCGACCCGCACGCCCGCGCACTGCGCTTCTGGGAAGTGATGTATCCGTCGCCGCCGCCGGGCCTCGCCACTGTAGACGACCGCCGACGCGAGCAGGCCGACGCGGACTGGCGCGAGATCAACGCGAAGCTGCCCAAATGGCTGCACAGCCATCCCTACAACGACATGCTCGGCGACGGCCTGCCCGAGGACGAACGCACCTGGGCGTTCGACTTCCGCGTCATGACCCCCACCGCGTGGTGGCGGGTGCCGATGCAGTCGCTGGTTGGCGGCCTGGCCACCGACGCGACGGCACAGTACCGGCTGCACAAGGCGATGCTGCAGCAGCTGCAATACCTCCGGCCACGAAAGTACTGGGTTCTGAAGGGCTTTCACGGCTTCCGTTTGAAGGAGATGTTCGACACGTACCCCGACGCCACGATGGTGTGGCTGCACCGCGACCCGGTGCAGGTCGCCGCGTCGCGCACGATGATGATGGCCGACATCATGGACGGCATCGTCGGCCCGGTCGACCTGCACGCCGAGGCCAAGAAGCACCTCGAGATGACGCGGGCCAGCATCGCCAACACGATGAGCAACCCGCTGGTCGACGATCGGCGCATCCTGCATGTTCGCTACACCGACTTCGTAGCCGATCCCGTCGGCACGGTCCGGCGGTACTACACGTTCTGTGGTCGCGACCTGGCACCGGATGCCGAATCGGCAATGCGCGCTTACCTGCTCGACAATCGGCCCGATCGCTACGGCAAGTTCAGGTACTCCACCCGGCTACTGATCGACATCGGCGAGAACCTCGAAGCACTGCATGCCGAATTCCGGCCATTCCGTGAACGATTCGGCGTCGAGATCGAGAACCGAGCGTGACCCACAAACGCCTGTCCGTACACAACGTCACCTTCTACGGCGCGACGCCGGCTGACCTCGAGGCACACTGGGCAGCGCTCGGCGTGACCCGGTTGAGCATCCTGGACAACCAACTGCTCGACCCCGAATTATCAAAGCTGTTGCAGCGCAACGACTACGCCGTGGACGCTGTCTACCACCTGTTCGCGGGCGGCCAACTGACCACGGACCCGCAAGCGGCGCGGCACGCGCTCTCCACGGTCATCGACGCCGCAGCCGGCGCGCAAGCACGGACCGTCTACCTGCTCACCGGCGGCCGCGGCGCCCTCAGCTGGGAACAGGCCGCCGAGCGGTTCTGCACCATGGTCGCGCCCTGCGTCGAGCACGCGCACCGGGCCGGTGTGGCGCTGGCGATCGAGAATGCCTCCAGCCTCTACGCCGATATCCACATCGCCCATACGCTGCGGGACACCATCGCGCTGTCCCAGATGGCCGGGCTGGGCATCTGCATCGACGTGTTCCACTGTTGGGCGGAGCGCGATTTCGAGGCGCTGGTACAGCGCGCCCTGCCGCGAACCGAGCTCATCCAGTTGAGCGACTACGTCCTGGGTGACCGCGCGCTGCCGGGCCGGGCCGTTCCCGGGGACGGCACCATCGGGCTGGAGGCATTCGTCGCCCAGGCACTCGCCGGCGGCTACCCGCACGGATTCGACCTGGAACTCATCGGTCCCCGCATCGATCAGGAGGGCCGGCTGGAATCCGCCCGGCGGGCCTGCGACGTCGTCGGGGCGATGCTGGACAGATTGGGCGCGTGACATGGCTTTCGGTGACGGTGCCGACGACGCGGCGTTGCGCTCGGCGTGGAGCGAATTCTGCGCGCGGCTAGAGCGGGCGGGCGACCAGGTCTTCAAAGACGCCAACGCCACTTCGGGTGCGCAACGGGTCGACGCCTTCCGCTTCCTCACCCAAAACCTGGGCCAGGCTTTCGATCTGGCACTGGAGACCCGCGACACCCGCTACCCGGCGCTGCACACGTTCTGCGGCCCGACCCGCAAGCTCGGCGGCGACTGCGCTGACTTCACTTACCAGCAAGCGTGGATCGACGGCCGGTCCACCTACCGGCTGACCGGCAACCGCGGCACCTCGCGATTCTTCAACGTCACCGTCCAGGGCCCGCGCCCAGCCGGGCCGGGCGTGCTGCACGAGCCGTTCGGCGACACCCCGGAGGCCAACGTGTTCGGCCACCAACTCAGCATTGCCGACGACGGCGAATTCGAGCTGTACATCGGCGGGCCCGAGCGCGGGCCGAACTGGCTGCCCACCACCGCGGGTTCACGCAAACTGTTCATCCGCCAGGGTTTCGACCGTTGGGACGAGATTCCCGCACGCATCCGCATCGAGCGGATCGACATGGACTCCCCCAAGCCGCTGCCCACACCCGCGGCCATGGCCGAGGCGATGGGCTGGGCGGGTGAGTTCGTCACCGGTCTGATGTCGGACTGGCCCGAGTTTCCGTTCACCTACGGCGGCGTCGACGCCACGCACCCGAACACGTTTCCGGCGTCTTCGGGCGGCAGCGCGGCCGAGGCAGACCGCAAGCGTGGCCGGGCGGCCGCCAACATGTACTGGGAACTTCGGGCCGACGAGGCGCTCGTTGTCGAATTCGACGCTCACGACGGGTTGTGGATGCTCACGAACATGGGTGTCTTCTTCACCAGCATGGACTACCTCTACCGGCCGGTGAGCTACACGCCGAGCCGAACCAACGTCGACGGCGACGGCCGCGTCCGTCTGGTGCTGGCGCATCGCGATCCCGGCGTGCACAACTGGCTGGACACCCAGGGCTTCGAACGGGGCAACCTGACCTACCGCCACATGCTCGAGGGACAGCCTGTCGTACTGGACACCCGCGTGGTCCCCCACGACGAGCTGGCGCAAGCGCTGCCGCCCGACACTGCGACGGTGAGCGCCGCAGAACGCACGGCCGCGATGTGGGAACGGTTCCACGGGATTCGGCGTCGCTACGTGCTTTAATGTCGAAGCTTGTGACCGAGATACCCGAAGACGAACTGACCGGACTCTCCGAGTTCTCGCTGCTGTCCGAGAATGCCGAACAGGCCGGCGTGACGGGTCCGCTGCCTGACGTGGAGCGGGTCGATGCGGGCGCCGCCGAGGCCAGAGTGAGCGCGCTGCGCTGGGGTGACGCCCCGCGGGTCGTGTTTCTGCACGGCGGCGGCCAGAACGCGCACACCTGGGACACCGTGATCGTCGGGCTGGGTGAGCCGGCCCTGGCGGTGGACCTGCCCGGTCACGGCCACTCCGCCTGGCGCGAGGACGGCGACTACTCGCCCCAGCACAACGCCGCCGCGTTGATCCCGGTGCTGCGCGACCACGCGGCCGGCGCCGACCTGGTCGTGGGCATGTCGCTGGGCGGGCTGACCGCGATACGGCTGGCCGCCGAAGCGCCCGACCTGGTGAACGAGCTGGTCCTGATCGACGTCACGCCGTCGGCGTTGCAGCGACACTCCGAGCTGACCAAGGAACAGCAAGGCACCGTCGCGCTGATGCACGGCGAGCGGGAGTTCCCCAGCTTCCAGGCCATGCTGGACCTGACGACCGCGGCGGCGCCGCACCGCGAGGTCAAAGCGTTGCGCCGCGGCGTGTTCCACAACTCCCGTCGGCTCGACAACGGCAACTGGACGTGGCGCTATGACGCCATTCGGGTCTTCCCGGATTTCGCCGGTTTGTGGGATGACGTGGACCGGTTGTCCGCACCCATCACCCTGATCCGCGGTGGCTCGTCGGGCTTCGTCACCGACCAGGATGCCGACGAACTCGACAGGCGCGCAACGGATTTCCGCGGCGCGCACGTCGTCGAGAATTCGGGTCACTCGGTGCAAAGCGACCAGCCGCGCGCGTTGATCGACCTGTTGCGCGGGGTGCTCGACGCGCGCTGAGGCATACGGTGGTGCCATGACTGATCGCCCGGTTCGTATCGGTGTGCAACTGCAGCCGCAGCACGCCCCGCATTACCGCAACATCCGTGACGCCGTCCGCCGCTGCGAGGACATGGGTGTCGACATCGCGTTCACCTGGGATCACTTCTTCCCGCTGTATGGGGACCCCGACGGTCCGCACTTCGAGTGCTGGACGGTGCTGGGTGCCTGGGCCGAGCAGACGTCGCGCATCGAGATCGGCGCCCTGGTGACGTGCAACTCCTACCGCAACCCCGAGCTGCTGGCCGACATGGCCCGCACCGTCGACCACATTTCCGGCGGACGGCTGATCCTGGGGATCGGATCGGGCTGGAAAGACAGGGATTACGCCGAGTACGGCTACAAGTTCGGCACGGCCGGCAGCCGCCTGGACGACCTGGCGGCCGCACTCCCCCGAATCAAGTCGCGGCTGGCCAAGCTCAACCCGGCGCCCACCCGCGACATCCCGGTCCTGATCGGCGGCAAGGGCCCACGCAAGACGCTGCGTCTGGTCGCCGAATACGGCGACATCTGGCACGGCTTCACCACTGTCGAGACCTACCCGGCGGCGGCGGCCGTGCTGGATGACCATTGCGCCGCCGTCGGGCGAGACCCGGCCGCCGTCGAACGGTCGGCCGGTGTGGAGAACAACACCGGCGTCCGGCGCGGCGAAGGCACCGACGCGCTGATCGCCAACGCCGAGGGCCTCACCGCGCTCGGCGTCACGCTGCTGACCGTCGGCTGCAACGGGCCCGACTACGACCTGACCGCCGCCGAGGCGCTGTGCCGCTGGCGCGACAGACGCTGATCGGCTGAATTTGGTTTGGCGTCATCTCTCAAACACCTGAATGTACGAGCCGAGTCATGAGAAACTTGCCGCGCTGATCAACGGGATTAGAGCCACTACGGGTTTCAGAGCAACTACGGGTTTCAGAGCAACTACGGGTTTAAGAGCAACTACGGGTTTAAGAGCAACTACGGGTTTAAGAGCAATAAGGGCCACCAAAGACTGATGCCGAAAAAATACGGGGTGAAAGAAAAGGACCAGGTTGTTTCGCACATCCTCAACCTGGTGCTCACCGGCAAGTTGCGCAGCGGCGACCGCGTCGACCGCAACGAGATCGCGCACGGCTTGGGTGTCAGTCGCGTCCCGATTCAAGAGGCGCTGGTCCAACTCGAACACGACGGCATCGTGTCGACCCGCTATCACCGCGGCGCGTTCGTCGAGCGGTTCGACGAAGCCACCGTCCTCGAGCACCACGAACTCGACGGCCTGCTGAACAGCATCGCCTCCGCGCGCGCAGCCACCAACCCCACGCCCCGGATCCTGGGGCAACTCGATGCGCTCATGCGGTCGCTGCGTTTGGCGAAGGAGTCGCGGGCGTTCGCCGAAATCGCCCGGGAGTACCGGCACACCATCAACGACGAATACGCCGGACCACGGCTGCACGCCACCATCCGGGCCTCGCAGAACCTCATCCCCCGCGTCTTCTGGATGACTTACCAGGTCGGCAGGGATGAAATGTTGCCGTTCTACGAGGACGAGAACGCCGCGATCCACCGGCATGACCCGGAAGCCGCGCGGGTCGCGTGCGTCGGGCGCTCCTGTCTGCTGGCCCAGACGATGCTGACCGAGCTGTGTCGCCGCCGGGTGTTCATCGCGCCCGAGATTGCCGACCTGGAGGTCTCCGCACATCTTGGAGTGCTCACCCGAGCCCAATCGGCGCGCCCAGAACCATCTATCGCGCTCTGAACGAGTCGAAATCCGCCGTCGATCGATACGGTGGCGGTGATGATTTTGTGCGTGGGCGCGCCTGGCCGCCGCGGTGCCAAGCTGATCGCAGTGGTCGCGACAATCCTGATGGTCTGCGGCCTGGCCTCTGCCGCACCCGCAGCAGCAGATCGCAATCAGTGCGCACCGGCCGGCCTGGAGAGCGCGCGGGCCCTGCCCGACGACCTCTCGGCACATGGGGCATCGACCGTCGGCGCCGACGACGAGCACACCACCGCCGCCGTCGAGCCGCTCAGCTCGGTGAACGTGGAGACGCTGGGGCTCGGCACGCCGGGCGTGCTGACCGCGGCCACGCTGTCCGACGCCCCACCGAACGTATGCATCAGTCCCACCGGACAATTCACCGGCTTCGACAACCAGCTGCTGCGCGCGATCGCGGGCAAACTCGGTCTGCAGGTCCGCTTCGTCGGCACGGACTTCTCCGGGCTGCTCGCCCAGGTGGCGGCGCGGCGCTTCGACGTCGGCTCGGCCTCGGTCAAAGCCACCGAGGCGCGCCGGCGCACGGTCGCCTTCACCAATGGCTACGACTTCGGCTACTTCGCGCTCGTCGTGCCCCCCGGTTCGGCGATCAAAAAGTTCGGCGATCTGGGCGCCGGACAGCGCATCGGCGTGGTGCAGGGCACTGTCGAGGAGTCCTACGTCGTCGACACCCTGCACCTGGAGCCGGTGAAGTATCCCGACTTCGCCACCGTGTACGCCAGCCTCAAAACCCGCCAGATCGACGCGTGGGTGGCGCCTTCCGGGCAGGCATCCAATGCGATGCGGCCGGGCGACCCCGCCCAGGCCGTCGCCTATACGTTCAGCCCCGGCACGTTCGTGGCGTTTGCGGTGGCCAAGGACAACCAGCCGCTGGTGGATGCGCTGAATGCGGGGTTGGATGCCGTGATCGCCGACGGCACCTGGGCGAACCTGTACACCCAGTGGGTGCCACGCACGCTGCCGCCGGGTTGGAAACCCGGGTCCAAGGCCGTCGCCGCCCCGACGCTGCCGGACTTCGCCGCGATCGCCGCCGGCCACCAACGCAAGCCGGTGGGTCCTGCGGCGCCGAGGTCCGCGTGGGCGCAGTTGCGCGATTCCTTTTTCGACTGGGACTTGTACCGGCAGGCCATCCCCACGCTGTTCAATACGGGGCTGCCCAACACGTTGATCCTGACCGCCAGTGCGAGCGTGATCGGGCTGGTTCTCGGCATGGTCCTGGCGATGGCCGGGATCTCGCATTCACGCTGGCTGCGTTGGCCGGCGCGGGTCTACACCGATATCTTCCGCGGCCTTCCCGAAGTGGTCATCATCCTGATCATCGGGCTGGGCGTCGGCCCGTTGGTGGGCGGGCTGACGAACAACAATCCCTATCCCCTCGGCATCGCCGCGCTGGGGTTGATGGCCGCCGCCTATGTGGGCGAAATTCTGCGTTCGGGAATCCAAAGCGTCGATCCCGGCCAATTGGAAGCCTCCCGTGCGCTCGGGTTCGGCTACTCGGCCGCGATGCGGCTGGTGGTCGTGCCGCAGGGTGTCCGGCGGGTGCTGCCGGCGCTGGTCAATCAGTTCATCGCGCTGTTGAAGGCCTCGGCGCTGGTGTACTTCCTGGGCCTGATCGCCCAGCAGCGCGAGCTGTTTCAGGTGGGCCGCGACCTGAACGCGCAGACCGGCAACTTGTCGCCGCTGGTGGCCGCCGGCGCGTTCTACCTGATATTGACTGTTCCGTTAACGCATTTGGTGAACTACATCGACGTCCGGCTGCGCCGCGGACGTTCCGCGGCTGAACCAGAAGACGCTCCCGACCTGCTCACCTCGACCTTCGGCCCGGAGATAACGTGACAGCCATGACTGCCGACAGCCCCCGCACCACGTCAGTATCCTTGGCGGCCAAAGATATTCACCAAACCCTCGGCGGCACGGCAGTGCTGCGCGGCGTCGATATCGAAGCCCCGGCGGGTAGCACGGTGGCCATCGTCGGACCGTCCGGTTCGGGGAAGTCAACGCTGCTGCGCACACTGAACCGCTTGCACGAACCCGACAGCGGCGACATCCTGCTCGACGGCCGCTCGGTGTTGCGCGACAATCCCGACGAGCTGCGGCAGCGCATCGGGATGGTTTTTCAGCATTTCAACCTGTTCCCGCACCTCACCGTGCTGGACAACGTCGCCATGGCGCCACGCAAGTTGCGCCGGCTGTCCGCCGACCAGGCCCGCGCGCTGGCACTGACGCAGCTGGACCGAGTTGGCCTGAAACACAAGGCCAGTGCCCGCCCCGGCATGCTCTCGGGTGGACAACAACAGCGGGTCGCGATCGCCCGCGCTCTGGCGATGGCCCCGCAGGTGATGTTCTTCGACGAGGCGACCTCGGCGCTGGATCCCGAGTTGGTCAAGGGGATTCTGCAGCTGATCACCGACCTCGGCGCCGACGGCATGACGATGATCGTCGTCACCCACGAAATGGGCTTTGCCCGGTCAGCATCGGACACGGTCGTTTTCATGGATCAGGGCAAGGTCGTGGAATCCGGGCCGCCTGAGCAGATATTCGAGGCCGCGCAAACCGAACGCTTGCAGCGGTTCCTGTCCCAGGTGCTTTGACAATCTAAAACTGGCTGCCGGTAGGTACCTTCTAAGCCCTCCAAGCCCGGTAGGGCACGTTAGAGTTAGACTGCCGACTTATGGCGGACAGCGAATCCAGCGAACCGGAGTTGGCGGAGCTGGCGGAAGGGCTGCATAGAGCGCTGTCCAAACTGTTTTCGATCTTGCGGCGCGGAGATCCCAACGGAGCCGCGGCGGGTGAATTGACCCTCGCGCAACTTTCAATCCTGGTCACCCTGCTCGATCAGGGGCCCATCCGGATGACGGACCTGGCCGCGCATGAACGGGTGCGGACCCCCACCACCACCGTCGCGATCCGCCGACTGGAAAAGATCGGGCTGGTGAAGCGCTCGCGTGACCCGTCGGACCTGCGGGCCGTGCTGGTCGACATCACTCCGCGCGGGCGGGCGGTTCACTGCGAATCGCTGGCCAACCGGCGTGCCGCGTTGGCCGCGATGCTCGGTCAGCTCCCCGCATCGGACTTGGACACGCTGATGAAGGCGCTCAAACCACTGGAGCGCCTGGCCACCGGGGAAGCGGCGGCCAACGCCGCGGGAGACTCCCCCGCCCGCAAGCAGGCATGAAAGTATCCGGCTCTCAGTTAGTTTCGCAGATACACCCGCGCGAAAGTCGTTGGTGCTCAGACGATCCCACCTGCACCCAGCTTCTGGCGCGGGAACCCGTGCTGAAAGTGCCGGCGGGGTAACGCATTGCACGGGCCCGCGGGATTCGGCGGTCAGTGAGCGCAGCGAGTGAGGGCCTTGGCCACCGCCATCCGCCGCACCGAGGCATTGATGTTATCGATGCTCAACTCTTTGTTGGCCACCGCTGCCTCCAAGTGGTCGAGCACGTTCGGAACCTCCGCGGTGGTGATCCACAGCGCGGTGTCGGCACCGGCCTGCAGCGCCTTCAACACCGCCTCACTCACGCTGTAACGGTCGGTGATCGCCTTCATGCTCGACAGGTCGTCGGTGAACACCGGGCCGCTAAAAGGCTGCCCGCCGTAGCCGGTCCCGGAGCGCAACAGGTCGACCGCTGCTCGGCTCAGGCTGGCGGGGTCATTGCCCGTCAAACCCGGCACCTGCATATGGCCGACCATCACGCCCACCGGCGCCTGGGTCGCCAGTGTTCTGTAGGGGACGAGGTCGAAGCTTTTCAGCGCGTCCAGCGACGGGGTGGTGACCCCACCGGTGTGCGAATCCCCGGACGCGCGGCCATGTCCGGGGAAGTGCTTGAGCACCGGCAACACGCCCGCGTCACGCAGCCCGCGGGCATATTCGCCGGCGTAGGTTGTGACCACGGCGGGGTCGTTGGAGAACGACCGGTCACCGATCACCGTGTCGTCGGGTGCGTCGGTGACGTCGACGACCGGGGCGAAATCGATCGTGATGCCCAGTTTCCGCATCCCTTGGCCACGCTTCAGGGCCAGTTGGTAGACCTGCTCGGGCGGGGTCTTTGTCTGCACCAGCGCACGGGCCGAAGGCGCCTTACCAAGCAGCGATGGCGCTGACAGCCGCTCTACCCGACCGCCTTCCTCGTCGACACTGACAGCGAGTGGCAGCGGCCGCGGTGCGCTGGCGAGGGCCGTCAACGACCCGTCGGTCAGCATCGACATGTCGGTCCAGCTCGTGATGAAGATCCCCCCGACATGCTGGTTGTCGACCACCGCACGCGCGTCGGCCGCGCCGATCACCCCGACCATCAACAGCTGCGCAAGTTTGTCGCGTACCGACATCGTCGTCAGCAACGACCCTGGGTCACCGCAAACCGTCGGGGCGGCTGCCGGAGTCGGCCCGTGGCTGGTGGATCCCGTCGTCGGTTGGGCTCCGGCCGGCACCGGGGCGGATTGGCGGGTGCGAATCAGGTGAATGGCGGCGAATACCACGCCGACGATCACGGCCAAGGCGAGCACAACGCCGGCGATTCTTACTGCAAGCGGCGGCGATTGGCTTGGCCGAGCCCTGGTCTTTGAGCGTTGCCGCGGCGGCCTCGGGCTTGGCGACGGCCGCTTGAATCCTTCGTCGGATCCGTTGTTTGTCATCCGTGGGTTCCATCGCGACCCAGCGTCTTGCTGACAATTTGGGCGCTGCAGTGAAACTTATCCCGACCGTGGCTGGTGCACCAGCTATGCACGCTGGCGGCGTCGGAGAATGTTATCGGCACAACGGTGACCCAATAGATCGGTTTGTCCCATACCGTCCAGTCGCCGGACCAGAGAAGTCTGGCGCCAAACTGCCGGCGGAGTTGCTCATGTTCCTCCAGGATCTGTTGGGGCGGATACAGCTTGTTG
>NZ_DATJYB010000098.1:0-11183 GCF_035499775.1 Mycobacterium sp.
GGCGTGCTGCCCGGGTTCGGCGTGCAGCGGCCCAACGACTGGGGGCTTGGCTTCGAAATCCGAGCCGGCAAGTCGCCGCACTGGACAGGCTCACGGAACTCACCTGGCACCTACGGCCACTTCGGGCAGACCGGCACGTTCCTGTGGGTCGATCCGGCGGCCGACCTGGCGCTCGTCGTGCTCACAGACCGCGATTTCGACACGTGGGCACAGGAGCGGTGGCCAGCCTTGTCGGACACGGTGCTGGAAGAATTTGCGCCGGACTAGCGCAACAGGCGTCACACAAGGCACAATAGACACGCACGACACAAAACATCCTGCCTCTCGGGTTCACCAGGTCGTTGGGGAAGACGTCCCTCGTGGAACCGAAGGAGCAGCAGATGCGTGCGTCGAATCAATTCGCCGACGTGACGAGCGGCGTGGTGTATGTCCACGCCTCGCCCGCGGCGGTGTGCCCACATGTCGAGTGGGCGTTGTCGTCGACCCTGCAGTCCAAGGCGAATCTGGTGTGGACGCCGCAGCCGGCGATGCCCGGGCAGCTGCGCGCCGTCACCAACTGGGTAGGGCCGGTGGGCACCGGCTCCCGGTTGGCCAGCGCGCTGCGCTCGTGGACGGTGCTGCGGTTCGAGATCACCGAGGACCCCAGCCCCGGAGTCGACGGCCAGCGCTTCAGCCACACCCCGCAGCTGGGCCTGTGGAGCGGGGCGATGAGCGCCAACGGCGACATCATGGTCGGCGAGATGCGGCTGCGGGCGATGATGGCGCAGGGCGCCGACACGCTGGCCGCCGAACTGGATTCGGTGCTGGGCACGGCGTGGGACGAGGCGCTCGAGGTGTATCGCGACGGCGGCGACGCCGGCGAGGTCACCTGGCTCAGCCGGGGCGTCGGCTAGGCGGTCGGTAGCGCTCGGCGGGCGTCCGCGGCGTTGGCTGAAGAGCATCCGATGCCGCGATGGGGTGGACGACGCGCTCAGGCCGGCGCGGTTCCGCCGCGGCGTCGTACCTCGGTGGAGGCTCGAATTCGGTGGAGGATCGAAATAGTGGGTAGAAGTGATGCAGCACGAGGGCGGTGACCAGGCCGTACCCGAAGTGCGGAATCAGATCACTGATCCACCCGACAACGCCCCAGGTCCGCGGGTCGGTCACCCCGAGCGCGATGATCGGCCCGTTGGTGCCAATCAGGGCCAGCGCCGTCGCTGTCAGTGTGGCGATGACTAGGCTCGGCCGCCAACCCAGCGAGTAAGCCAGGCCGAGAATCAGGCCCATTCCGATGCCGGCGGCATATCCGGTCAGCGCGCCCAGGCCCGCGAGTCGGTTGGCCAGGACGTCACCTGTTCCCGGAACCGTGAGGTGAAACAGCCTCGCCAGGGCTTCGACGGTCCTCTCGGGCGTTGTGCTCGCTGGCCGGCCCCGCACCGCGATGTCCAGGTAGGTGATCACGTTGAGCGCAGTGGTGCCTGCGGCGCCGGCCACACCGCCGATCAGCAGTCCAGGCAATACTCGGGAGATCTGATCTGCGGCGGCAGCAGTGCCGCTAAGTAGTCGCGACCAAACCCGGGCCATCGGTGTGGTTCCCATTGCCACTGCCTCCTGCTGCCCGACCAGCGTGATTTCTATTCGTGATGATAAGGGCGTAGCAAATGCGTCCGGCCCGGATAGCTTTGCGGCGCTTGCGAAGTCGTCCACGACCGGTATCCGCTGTACCGCAGCCTTCCCGCTCCGTGTGCCTGCTCGGACCCCTGGGTCACCTTCTCAATCACCCCTGCCGACTTCGTACTCGGCGCCGGCTGCCCTTCGCCTCTTCTGCCCACTCCCTTTCGACCCGCCCGATCTCGAGCGAGAGCAGCATGAGAGTCGCATTGTCGCAGTGGACTTCGTGAGCAGTGCGGTACTTCGCTGCTTCGCCGGTGGTGGGCAGGTGCGGCCGCAGGCCCTCGAACCACTCGTCGCCGACGACGCAAGGCGGATCATCAACGCGAGGTCCACGAGCCCACTGCTGGTAGGCATCTCGTGCAGCTGCCAAGCCGCTCCGCCACTGCTGAACCGCTTCGCAGCGCTGCGAATGCAAGTGCATCCTCATCTGGTGCTTACTTCTGGTGCCTTCCACCATCCCCGGGAGCACGGTATCGGCGGCCGACCTGGCAACCCCCGCGATGCCCACGGCCGACGCACCGACGACCGCACCCATTAGGCCCATCGTTGCCATGTCCATTTGCTGATCGTTCCACCCTCAAATCGAGCGCGTACTTAGCAGTCGCTTGATATAGGTGCTACTGACGAATCAAATCACCGGCGACTGCGCCGGCGCGGCTGACACCGGCATGTCGACATTGCCCTTGCACGCGCCACTCGAGATGTCGGTGTGAAAGACGCCGGTAAGGATCCCGTTCGCACCGGGCGTGTACACCGTGATGGATTTCGCCGGATCGTATTCGACCGTCCCGTCCGGAAGTAGGCAATCCCACTTCCAGCTCATCTCCCGGATCCACTGCGCGCCGTTCCAGGTGAATTCGATGGCCTGCGGCAGGTACTGGTTTTTGGGCGGCGGAGGGTCGTTCACGGTGGCGACACAGCCGCTCGTGTAGCAGCTGGTGCTGATGGAGTAGCTGGCCCGGTGGGCATATTCGCGCTGGCCGACAGCCATGCTGGTGCCCGTCTTGGCGTCGGCGGAGAGCGTCAGGATGTACTGCCCGTTCCAGACGACGATCTGGTCGGCAGCGGCATTGGCCGCAAGCCCTACCGAGCCGGCCAGAGACGCGGCCGCCAAAGCGGCAAGCGCGGTCATGCGGTGCCCGGACATCTTTCCTCCCAGGGATGGTGCTCACGCTGGTGTCAAGATGTCGGATTGGGCCCGCCTGTCGTTACATGGCGGGTGCTTTCAGGATCGGGCGGGGCGCAGAATCTGCAGCGCAGCCGGCACCGCGGAGATCTCCGCGGGTAGCGGGCAAGCGAAGTCGCCGTCGGCGTACACGTTGATGCCCGGGCACTCGACGTCGACGGTGGTGGCTCGCGCCGTGGTGACCTCGTCCAGCTCGACGTGGGTGCCTTTGATCGCGGTGGGGAAGAAGCGGACCAGCCTCGTCCGGGATCCCGACGCCACCATGGTGAGGTCGAGCAACCCGTCGGTGCGATCGGCGTTGGGGCAGATCAGCATCCCGCCGCCGTAGCTGCGGGTATTGCCGAACGCCGTCATCGTCAGGTCGGCTTCGATCTCTTGCTTGCCGTCCAGCACCAATCGGAACGGCAACATGCGCAGTTGCGAAAGCTCGGCGAACATCGCGATGTAATAGCGGGCCCGCCCGTGCGGCCAGGTCATCCGGTTGGCCCGATCGGTCACCAGCGAGTCGAATCCGGTTGCCGCCACGGTGCCGAACCACTTCTCCAGCCCGGTGCGGTCGCGGATCCGGCCCAGGTCAATGGTTTCCGTCCAGCCGTCGATGATGACGTCTGCGGCGGCCTCGGGATCCTTTGTGGGAATCCCGAACTCGCGAGCGTGATCATTACCCGTGCCGGCCGGGACGATCCCGAGCGGGACATCGGTGCCGGCCAACACCTGCAGCGCGTTGGAGATGACGCCGTCACCGCCGGTGACGACGACCGCGTCGGTGCCCTTTTCGACCGCGGCGGCAAGGAGATAACGCGCGTCTTCGGCGTCCTCTCCGACGATCTCGACGACCTCCACACCGCGGTGCTTCAACCGGGCGATCGCATGATGCGATGCGCTTACCGCCGCGCCGTGGCCCGACAGGGGATTGGTCAGCGCGGTGACCTTGCCGATCTCGCGCCGGTTCAGTCGACCGGTGATGGGATTTTCGGCCGTCACGGAATCAGCTTGCCGGGGTTGAGAATTCCGGCTGGGTCCAACGTCGCCTTGACCGCGCGCAACACCTGCACGCCCAGATCGCCGACCTCCTCGCGCATCCAGGGCCGGTGGTCGGCGCCGACGGCGTGGTGGTGGGTGATGGTCCCGCCGGTGGCCATGATGGCGTCGCACGCGGCCCGCTTTGCGGCCCACCATTGTTCGAGCGGATTGCCGCGCTGCCCGGCTACGACGGTGAAGTACAGCGAGGCGCCGGTCGGGTAGACGTGCGACACGTGGCACATCACCAGCGCGGGTGTGCCCGATTCGGCCAGCGAGGTGGTGAGCGCTTCGGTGACGGCCGCCTTGAGGGCGGGAATGTTGGACCAGTCGGTGGCGGTCTCCAGCGTCTCGCACAGCGCGCCGGCAGCCAGCATGGAGTCGCGCAGGTAGGGCGCGCTGAACCGGCCGTGCTCCCAGGTCTTGGCCGGTTCCTCGCCCAGCGACTTGCCGCCGTGGGCCTCCAGCAACGCGCGGGTCTCGGCGTGCCTGCTCTCGGTGTGCTCCTTGGTGCCCTCGAACAGGGTCAGCCCCAGACATCCACCGGTGGGCTGGTTTTCACCGATCGTCTCGTGGGTGGCCAGGTTGACTCCGGTCTCGGCCTCGTCGGAAAGCCGCACGACGGTGGGTCCGGTGCCGGTCTGGGTGATGGCACGCAGGGCCGCGACCCCCGTCGCGAAATCCGGGAAGGACCACGCCTCATAGCGCGTCGTCTCCGGGACGGGGTGCACCCGCAACCGCACCCTGGTGATGACGCCGAGGGTGCCTTCCGAGCCGATCGCCACCTGCCGCAGGTCTGGACCTGCCGCCGAGGCCGCCACCCGGCCCAGATCCCACACGCCGACCGGGGTGACCATGCGGAGCCCGATGATCATGTCGTTGAAACGGCCGTAACCCGCGGAGTCCTGGCCCGACGACCGGGTCGCCGCGAAACCTCCGATGGTGGCGAACTCGAAGCTCTGCGGGAAGTGCCCGAGCGAGAAGCCGTGTTCGCCGAGCAGTCGTTCGGCATCCGGGCCGGTGACCCCGCCACCCAATTCGGCGATGCCGGATACCTCGTCGAGCGAGTGGAGTTCGTCGAAGCGGCGTAGATCCAGCGAGATCACGGCGCTGAACTGGCCGCGGGTGGGATCCAGGCCGCCGGTGACATTGGTGCCACCGCCGAACGGGACGACGGCGATGCCGTGATCGGAGCAGTACCGCAGGATCGCGGCGACGGTGTCGTCATCACCCGGTAGCAGGACCGCGTCGGGCGCATCCTGAACGCCGGTGTCCTTTCGGCGCAGCATGTCGGGTGTGGACTTGCCGCCGGCGCGCAGCAAACGATCGCGGTCCGCGGTGCGGAAGAACTCGGCCCCGACGATCTTGGCCAGTTCATCCTGATCCGCTTGCGACAGCGACGACGGACGCAGCTTGACCTGGTCGGGCTGCAACTCGCTTTCGGCCGAATCGTCAAGGCCCACAGCCTGCTTCAGCAAAGACTTCACTCCATCGGAGAGTGGCTTGGCCGCAGCGGGATCTCCCCACGCGTTCCATTTCATCGGCGGAAGGAGTTCCTCAAGGTGCGTCATGCGTTACAGTATTACACATGTTGTCAATGAGTAATGCACCCGAAGATATCGGGGACCGCATACTTGCGGCAGCGGCGAGTTGTGTCCTCGACTTCGGTGTTGACCGGGTGACGCTCGCCGAGATCGCTCGCCGTGCGGGCGTCAGCCGCCCGACGGTGTACCGCCGCTGGCCGGACACGCAGTCGATCATGTCGGCGCTGCTGACCGGCCATCTCCTCGAGGTGATGCGCGAAGTGCCGCTGGACGGGGACGACCGCGAGGCGCTGGTCAAACAGACCGTCGCGGTGGCCGACCGGTTGCGGCGCGACGAGCTGATCATGAGAGTCATGCACTCGCAGCTGGCCAGGGTGTACATCACCGAGCGCCTGGGGGCCAGCCAGCAGTTCCTGATCGAGGGGCTGGCGGCCCGGTTGCAAGTGGCACAGCGCAACGGCAGCGTCCGCGCCGGCGATCCCCGTCAGCTCGCGACCATGGTGTTGCTGATCGCCCAGTCGACCATTCAATCCGCGGACATCGTCCGGCCGATCCTCGATGCCGAAGCTCTGGCCAACGAACTCACCTACTCACTGAACGGATACCTGTCCTGATGACTGATTCGACCGCACTGAACGCCGAGCGACGCACGGCCGACCTGACGACGCTCGCCGACGGTTCGGAGTCGCTTGATGTCGTCGTGATCGGCGGCGGTATCACCGGCGCGGGAATCGCCTTGGATGCGGCGTCGCGAGGCCTGCGGGTGGCGCTGGTGGAAAAGCAGGATCTGGCATTCGGCACCAGCCGCTGGAGTTCCAAGCTGGTCCACGGCGGCCTGCGCTACCTGGCCAGCGGCAACATCGGAATTGCCCGCCGCAGCGCCATCGAGCGCGGAATCCTGATGACCCGCAACGCCCCTCATCTCGTTCATGCAATGCCGCAGCTGGTTCCGATGCTGCCATCGATGAACCACGCCAAGCGCGCCTTGGTGCGCGCCGGATTTCTGGCCGGTGACGCGTTGCGGGTTTTGGCGGGCACGCCGTCGTCGACACTGCCGCGGTCGCGCTTCATTGCGGCGAAGCGCGTGGTGGAGATGGCTCCCACCGTTCGGCGCGACGGCCTCGCCGGCGGGTTGCTGGCGTATGACGGGCAGTTGATCGACGACGCCCGATTGGTCACAGCGGTCGCGCGGACCGCGGCCCAGCACGGCGCGCGGATCCTCACCTATGTGGCAGCGTCGGAGGCCACCGGTACGTCGGTGCGATTGACCGACCAGCGCACCGGGCAGTCGTTCGAAGTGTCGGCTGGTGCCGTCATCAACGCGGCGGGAGTGTGGGCGGGCGACATCGACTCGTCGTTGAAGTTGCGGCCCAGCCGCGGAACGCATCTCGTGTTCGACGCCGCAGCCTTCGCGAATCCGACTGCGGCGCTGACCATTCCGATTCCCGGTGAGCTCAACCGCTTCGTGTTCGCCATGCCCGAGCAGCTGGGCCGGGTCTATCTCGGGCTGACCGACGAAGACGCTCCCGGGCCGATTCCCGATGTGCCAGAGCCGTCTTCGGACGAGATCACCTTCCTGTTGGACACGGTGAACACCGCGTTGGGGACCGCGCTGGGGACCAGTGATGTCATCGGTGCCTACGCCGGTCTGCGGCCGCTGATCGACACCGGCGAAGGTCGCACCGCCGATGTTTCGCGGGACCACGCGGTGGTTGAGTCGCCGTCCGGCGTGATCAGCGTGATCGGCGGCAAACTGACCGAATACCGTTACATGGCAGAGGATGTCCTGAACCGCGCAATCAGCCTGCGGAAGCTGCACGCCGCGGATTGCCGGACCCGCAACTTGCCGTTGATCGGTGCGCCGGCCAATCCCGGTCCCGCCGCCGGGCCGGGGGGCGGGTTGCCGGCTTCGCTGGTGGAGCGCTACGGCGCCGAGGCACCCAACGTCATCGCCACCGCGAGTTGCGAACGGCCGGCTGAGCCGGTTGCCGAGGGCATCGACGTCACCCGGGCGGAGTTCGAATACGCGGTCACTCACGAAGGCGCGCTCGAAGTCGGCGACATCCTCGACCGGCGGACCCGCATTGGTCTGGTGTCACGCGATCGCGAACGGGTTGTCGCCGCGGCCGAGGAGTTCCTCAAGTAGCGCGAGTTAGCCAGCGGGTCCTTGCGGCCGAGCCGCCTGCACCCGTACATTTAGGCGAAACGATACCGTATCGCCTAATTCGAGAAGCGAGTGCGATGACTACCGAAGGCGTTCGAAGCGATCGGCCGGCCCGCAGATCGCCGCGGAGAAACCGGGGACGCTTTGATCCGTCCCTCGACGCCGCCATCCTCGAGGCCGCGCTGCAGGGTCTGGGCGCTCACGGCTACGACCGGATGAGCATGGACGACATCGCGACGCGGGCACGGGTCGGCAAGGCCGCGATCTATCGGCGCTGGTCTTCGAAGGCTGCGGTGGTCGCCGATGCGATCGCCCATTGGCGACGAGGGCTCGGGCCGATGGAGCCACCCAACACCGGCAGCCTGCGCGGTGATATCGACGCGGTGGTAGCCGCGGTGCCCGACTTCGACGAGGCGGCTTTGAGCACGATCAAGGTGATCGTCGGCGTTGCGACGGCCGCGATGCACCATCCCGTGCTTGCCGCGGCGTTGGACGACCTTGCGTTGTCCACCCCGCGCCAGGTGATCAGGGTGGTCCTCGACCAGGCGGTGGCGCGCGGCGAGATTCCCGCGAGCCGTGACTTGTCCCTGATCCCTGACGCCCTCTTGGGGCTCAACGTCCTGCGGGTGATGACGGGGCGGCCGATCGATCGCGTCTATGTGCGACGCGCCCTCGAATCTCTGTTGTTGCCGCTCGCCGCGGCCGAATAGCGCGTCTTCGCGGTCGTCCTTGCGCCCAGCCGCGCCGAGTGCCACTATCGATATAGAACGGAACCGATACGTTCCGTCTTGCGAACCCTCAATCCGGGGAGGCGAAATGAGCACGGACGTCACTCGTGTCCCGGTGCTGATCGTCGGCGCGGGCGCGGCGGGGCTCGCCGCATCCGCTCTGCTGGCCAAGTACGGCGTTCGGTCGATGCTGGTCGAGAAGCGGCGCGAAGTCTTCATCTATCCGAAAGCCCGAAACCTGAGCTTCCGCAGCCTGGAGATCCTGCGCCGGCTGGGCTTGAGCGACCAGGTCCACGCGGTTGCCGACGGCGTTTCCGGCATGGTCGTCAAGCCGACCCTGAACAGCGCGGACGAAGCGCCGGCCATGGACGTCGACGCCATCTTCGCGCCCTTCGCGGGGCTCAGCCCGGAGCCGCCCGCACAGTATTGCCCGCAGAGCAAGCTGGAGCCGATGCTGCTGGCCGACACCCGCCGGCGGGGCAGCACGGTCCGCTACGGAACCGAGCTGGCATCGCTCGAACAGGACGATGCCGGCGTGACAGTGGTCGTGCGGGAACGGGATTCGGGAGTGACCGAAACAGTGCGCGCCGAGTACCTCATCGCCGCCGACGGCGTGCACAGCCCGATTCGCGACTCGCTCGGCGTGACCACGCGTGGATACGGCGCGCTACCAATCTTCGTCATCTTCGTCTACTTCAAGGCGCCGTGGCGAAACTTCGTCCCAGATCTCCGCGACGGGGATGGCGTGCAGGTCAAAAACGCTGACGTGGAAGGGATCTTCCTGGTCGTGGAGGGCGACCTGGGCATGTTCATCACCACATACCTGCCGGGCAGAGGTGAGACGGCCGAGCAATTCACCGAACAGCGGTGCGCCGAGCTGCTCGTCAGGGCCATCGGCGAGCCGATCGGTATGGAGCTCATCGAAGTCGCATCGTGGCGGCCGTACGAGCGAGTTGCCGACCAATTCGCTTGCGGAAGAGCATTTTTCGTTGGCGATTCCGCCCACACCATGCCGCCGTTCAAGGCCGGGGGAGCCAACACCGCCATCCAGAGCGCCGACAACTTGGCCTGGAAGCTCGCCGCAGTAGTGAACGGCCTGGCCAAGCCCGCGCTGCTGAGCACGTATCACACCGAGCGGCACCCCGTCGGACGCTTCAATGCGCGCCAATCACTCACCGGGCCGTCGCTGGCGATGCTCAGGCTGGACGACGACCGACCGACATTGCCGCCGGACGAAGAGGCGCCGATGTTCGCTCTATTGGTGGGCTATCAATACCGCTCGGCTGCAGTTGTTTCTGAGGATCCCACGCCGGTGGGTCCGGAAGCCGTGTCACTGGTAGCGGAGTTGCGTGGACAACCCGGTACCCGGGTGCCGCACGTGTGGGTGCAGCATCGCGGTGAGTGTGTTTCGTCGCTCGACCTGCTCGGTTCCGGATTCACGCTGTTGACCAGCGACGAGCGGTGGCGCTCCGCCGCGGCTTCGGCCTCGGCCGCGCTTGGTGTTCCGGTCACGATGCACTGCATGCACAGCGACGAGTGGGCTGCGGCAACCGGGCTGGCGCCGGAAGGTGCGCTACTCGTCCGCCCGGACGATTTCGTCGGCTGGCGCTGCGACGAGCTGCCCGACGACCCCGAAGCCCGGCTACGCCAAGCGCTTTCGACAATCCTCTGCCGAGGGTGACTCGGCGAGCAGACGCAGAATCGCACGCGCGAAGCCCGCGCCGTGCGATTCTGCGTCTGCTCGCCAGGGTCATCCCGCCAGGCGTGGGCGGTCCAGGTGGCCGGCAATGCGATCGGCGAGGTGTTTGGGTTCACGCCTCACGTCGTGGACGATAATCGGGATAATCGTCCACCCAAGCTCTTGGATCTTGGCCAACCTTATTTTGTCCCGGAGCATCTCTTCCCGCCCCGCGTGCCAATCAATGCTTTCGTACTCGGCCGCCAGAAGAGCGTCAGGCCATGCGAAGTCGACGCGAAACTGTTCGCCATCGCGGCTATGAATCACGTATTGGAGCTCTGGGAGGGGCAATCCGTAGTCAATCATGACGAGCCGAGCCTCGCTCTCCATCGCTGACTCTGCGCGTGCGTCGGCGAATGGTAATAGTTCACGCACCGCGACGATGCCTCGACGCCCTCGCTGCTCGGCAACGGCGCGTTCGATGTCATTGCGGGTGCACCGCATTGACCGTAATGCAGCATCGAGTGTTGCAAGTGCACGTGGACGGGGCAACTGCCTTGAAACCTCTACGGCGGTCCAGGCCGGCGCGGTCGCGAGCCGGCCCGCGATCCGCTGCAGCGCGGCGCCGGTGCGTTGGTGCACCATCAGTCCCAGTGTCGGACGCATCCGTGCGCCGGGATCCAGAACGTGAACGGCGGTGGTGTTTTCCGTGTCAAACCCGTACAACGCCGCGGCTGTCCCCAGGCACGCAACGGCGTGGCGTCCCATAAAGATGTCGAGTGCGCCCAAGCGGCCCAACAGGTTTGGCTCCTGGGCTGCGTAGACCCCATACCAAACACGAACAAGTCCACCGTTCTTGACTTGAACGTCGAGCTGTTGACGGGTCATCACCGTCAGCAGTTGTGCGGTGGTGGCGAATCCGCCGAACTTCTCAAGGATTGTTAGCGCATCCGTATGCACCGCGAAAGCATGCGTGCGTTATGCCGCATCGACCAGTCACCCCTGGGGATGACGCCGCTCAGCAGACGCAGAATCGCACACGGAAGGCCTTACGTGTGCGATTCTGCGTCTGCTCGCGGTAAAAGGTGCCCTTACAGCGGGATGTTCTTGTGGCGGCCGCGGCGTGCCGGTGCCTGGGCCAGCGCTTCGGTGAGCTTGCTGCGAGTATGCGCCGGGTCGATCTTCTCGTCGACCACACCGAGGTCGATGG
>NZ_DATJYB010000099.1:0-7804 GCF_035499775.1 Mycobacterium sp.
GAAAGGCGCATTATGACAGGCATGGACCGTGCCAGCCGGGCACGCACGGCCGCGGGTGTGTTCATCAGTTTGACCGCCTCGCAACTGATTTGGTGTACACCCGAGGGAGCGGCCCAGCCGGCACCCAAGGTCGTGGCGACCGTGCCGGCCGCGGGCGCCACCGTGCCGGCCGGACCGCTTACGCTGAAGGTCACGTTCGACCAGAAGATGATGCCCGATTCCTATTCGTTCGTGACCATCCAGGGCGCCGCCTATCCCCCCTGTCCGGGGCCACCGACGACCTCGACCGACGGCATGACCTTCTCGCTGGACTGCACGCTGGAATCGGGCAAGTCCTACGCGCTGGGCTTCAACGGCGGCAGTTACATGAACTTCAAGAGCCAGGCGGGCGTTGCCGCCGTCCCCAGCGAGCTGCACTTCTCGACCGCACCCGTCCCTGAGCCGGGGCAATCATGACGTGGCCGACAACGCGACGCGGTCGAACAGCTTGCCGAGCCGACCTGTTTAGCCGAATGCCATGAAGCGTGCGACGGCCATCGGACATCTCGTCGAGATGGCGGAGGTCGCGTCGCAGTGGCAGGAGGTAGGTGGCCGAGGTCACTGGCCCCTCACCGAGATGTGGGTGGCCGGGAAGCTGCTGTCGTTGACCGACACCTTGGAGTCCGGAGCAGTCGTGCTCGTCCTCGATCTTCCCGCCAAGGAGCTCCCCCCGCTGGCCATGCACCCCACCGCAGAAGCGATCGGCCACCAACTGCGACTCGGTAAGCGGCCGTTTCTCTGGTGGTACCGACCGCGCACCTGGCCGGTATGGACTTATGACTACCGGCAGGTGGTGAAGTTCTGGTCTGCTGACAGCGGTCTTGATTCGTCGGCGATTGAGGCCCTCCGGTCACGGCGCCTTGACCGCCTGGCCATTGTCGAGCCGTCCGACGACGAGTTAGCGATACAGCTGCGGACCGAGCTCGTCGCGTCGCGTGAACACCTCCGATCGATGCTCGAGGTCTACTGGGACCGCGACTGGCGTCGGCGCCACAAAAGTTATGACGAATCGCCTGAGGATCACCTATGGCGGGCAGCGACCGCTGTGTCAGAGATCCTGGATGCCGTTGACAAGCTGAAGGACTGAAGGCGGCGTCGCGACGGCTGTCGTGCTGTCCTTCCGCCGCGGGACGGGAGTGTGGCAAGTAACAATCCGTGGCATATTTGTGGCATGAACCGCATACGAATAAGTACCACGGTTGACGCCAGGTTATTGAGCAGTGCGCGTGGCGTGCGGGTGGGCGTCAATGACGCCACCCTCATCGATGAGGCTCTCGCTGCCTTACTCGCCCGTCATCGATCCGCTGAAGTGGATGCGAGCTATGCCGCTTACGACGAGCACCCGGTCGATAAGCCCGACGAGTGGGGTGACCTGGCGTCCTGGCGGCGAGCGGCCGGCGCTTCGTGAGCGCATTGCCGGCACGCGGAGAGGTGTGGTGGTGTGAACTGGCCGAAGTAGGTCGGCGTCCGGTTGTGGTGCTGTCGCGTGACGCGGCGATCTCTCGGCTTCGACGCACCCTCGTCGCTCCGTGCACCACGACGATCCGAGGGCTGGCAAGCGAGGTGGCTCTGGAACCCGGTGACGACCCGATCCCCCGGCGTTCGGCGGTGAACTTGGACTCGGTCGAAAGTGTTCCTATTGCAGTCTTGGTCAGTCGGCTCGGCCGGCTTTCGGATTCCCGGATGCGCGCGATCTGCGGGGCCCTTCAGGTCGCAGTAGACTGCTCTGGCTGACGCGCGAGCGGTTGTCGCCACTTCGTCAGGAAGTAGCCTTGTTCCGGTTCAGCTTAGACCGCTGGAACGTTAATGCCGTTGCAGCGGTTTTGAATTCGGCGTCGCAGTGGACGACGATGAGTAGTTCCGCGGCATCCGGAGATGCGGATTACCGTTGTGCATCAACCATTTTCGCTATTCGTCGGCGTATTTTCGCCGAAGGCCGAGAATCCCTCGATCCGCTATGCGCGCCAATTCGGATGAGGATACCGGTGGGCCGCGTGGCCGTTGAGCAGCGCCGGGTTGCGGACGCCACCCGTCTTACAGCGTTATGCTGCGTCGATGGCCGACAGCCCGGCACCGGTAAGCCGGTGGGCCGCATGCCGTAATGCTCTGTCCAACGCGAATATTGCCCGCGCCGAAGCGTCTCTCGGGGCCGGCGTGATCGGGCATGTGGCCTGGCTTTCGACGATGTTGGTCGTCACCCTCGATCGCCTGGGTCCGATCGGGCCTGGCTGGTTCGTCATTATTCGGCAATTCACCGGTGCGGCGAGCGCTCCCGCCTATGCCGCCCTGGCGGGCCGGTTCAGGCGGGAGCGGGTACTGGCCGGCGCCATCGTTGCTCGCGGATGTGCGGTGGCACTTGTGATCCCGGTGCTGGAATTCCACGCGGCAAACGTCCTGCTGTTTCTTCTCATCGCCTTAGAGGGATTCACGTCGTCCGCCCCGAAGGCGCTCCACGACGCGCTACTGCCCTGGTTAGCCGACTCGCCCGCCCAGCTGGTCGCGGCAAATGCGCTGTCCTCTCTTCTCGAGACGGCGGTTGTGTTGGTCGGTGCCGGCGTCGCCGCGGTCGGTTTGTGGCTCTCCGGGCCGCCCGTTGTCCTGGCGACCGTCGTCGCATTTTGTGCACTTGGAGCTTGGCCGCTCTTGGCGATTCGCGGAATCGATACCCGGGTGGGCGAAGAAGGGTCTCGCGTCGTCGACGAACTTGCCGGCGGAATCGGTGTGCTTCGGCGGTCGTCGAGCGCCCGGGTCGTCGTCGTCGTCCTGGCGTTCACCGCTGCACTGACCGGCATTGCGCAAGGCGTCGTTGCCAGCATCGCGACCGACCTTTTGCACGTCAGTGCGGCGGGGACGCCAATGCTGATCGGCGCTGTCGGCGTTGGCGGACTGGTTGGTGGTATCGCAAGCCTGTCGCTGGGTCAGCGGTCGATGTCTGTTCCGTTTATCCTCGGCCTGCTCGGTTGTGCGGCAGTGTTTTTCGCCCTGGCAGCGACGTCCGCAGAGGCCCTTGCCATCCCGCTGCTGGTCTTGTTCGGCATAGGCGATGCGTACCAACTGGTGAGTGGCCGCACGTTGCTGCAACGGAGCGCGTCTGGGCGGTCACTCGACCTACTCGCCGGAATCAACGCGTTGATCGCCGTCTCGATCGTCGGCGCGGCCGGCCTGTGTGCCGCGGAGATCAACGCCGCGATCGGAGTGCGCGGGACGTTGCGGGTTGCCGCCGGTGTGGCGATGCTGGGCGTGGTCTATGGCTTGTGGCGCCTGAGGCGGGTGGAGCGGCAGTTCCCGATGTGTCGCGAAGAGCTTGATGCGATCAAAAGCGTCGAAGCCTTCAGACCGCTGTCTGTTGCGGCCGCGACCCAGCTTGCCTCTGCCCTGATACCCCTGCGTTGCGCCGAAGGCGATGTTGTTGTCCGACAAGGTGATTCCGCGGAAGAAATGTTTCTGATCGGTTCGGGTTCCTTCGACACCGACGTCGACGGCCAAAAGATAGGAACGCTGGGTCAAGGTGACCATTTCGGGGAGATCGGCCTGTTGTTCGGTGTGCCGCGTACGGCGACGGTGCGGTGCGTGCAGGCCGGTGCGCTCTGGCGCTTGCGCCGGGAAGATTTCTTGAGGGCCATCACGGGAAACTCGACCAGCAAGGAGGCGATCAGCGCGATCGCCGACCAACGCCTGGCGCGCGCCGGCAAGATCGGCCGTGCAAAAGGCGAAGGGCGCTGACAACTTCGCATCGCAAAACGGCAGGCTAGACGCGAACGATGGTCAGGCCGGCGGAATCATCGATGCATTAAGCACGCCGGTGGAGGTCAGCGAAGCGGACCGAGTTCATCGGTGCTGTCCCCGGCCAACTCGGCAAGTTCCTGACGCAACGCCGGGTCGGCTTGAGCGCGATCAAGCCTGCGCAGCAGTTCATCTCGACTCAACCATCCGTGCCGGGTGGGTTGCAGTGCAGTAAGACGTGCGACCGCCTTGCCATTGACGGTGACGGTGATATCTTCGCCAGCCTGAACGCGCCGCAGCAGTCCTGCGGTGTCATTGCGCAACTCTCGCGCCGCCACTTCCGTCACTCTACGTACAGCCTTGGTTCGAACCGGCTATCCGGGTGGCGGTATCAGCGGCGGCCGGCACGCGTTAGAGACCGGATCCCACCACGAGCCGTTGTCGCATGCGAGCGGTTGCGGCCCCACGCCGAGAGGTCGGCACACGTTGGCCGTGGGATCCCACCATTGGCCCGCCTCGCAGGCGAGTGGTTGTGGCCCAACCCCCAAAGGTCGGCACTGATTGGCCGTCGGGTCCCACCACTCGCCCTGTTGGCACTGCAGAGCTGCCGGTGCGTCCGGTGGGCGGCAAATGTTCGCCTTCGCATCCCACCACTCGCCGTTGGCGCATTCCGCTGAGCTGATCCCCGGTGAAGCGAGCGTGACGACCGCCATCGGCGCGAAGGCCATGGCGGTGCTGGCGACCAGTCGGCAAACGATTGTCCACATTGCACACCCCTGAGTGTCGTGACTCGTTGCTACGGTCCAGCTTGCCACGGTCGATGGTCGATGAGCAGGCCGGTCGGCCGGGCGGCCGGCGGCGGAAGCGCGAGCGGCGCGTTGCCGGGCGAGATGCGTCCGAGCACGTGCGGGCCGGTGAGCAGCGGCACCTGGTGCCAGGTGAGGAAGCCGATCAGCGCCATCAGGTAGGACTCCTTGGCTTGCGCGGGCAGGCCGTGCTCATCGCTGAGGGTGAGCGGGAGCCGGCGCTTGAGCGCGGCGAGCAACGCCGGGTTGCGGACGCCGCCTCCGGATGCGACGACCTCGGCGGGCGCGTACGGCGCCAGCGCGTCGGCGACGGTGATCGCGGTCAGCTCCGTCAGCGTCGCGAACAGGTCCTCGGGCGCGAGTTCGGGCAGGTCCCCGAGGCGAAAATACTCACGACCGGTCGACTTCGGCGGCGCGAGCGCGAAGTAGGGGTCGTCGAGCAGGTCTTGCAGGAGCGCCGCGTCCGGTGTGCCGTTGGCGGCGAGCCGGCCGTCCTCGTCGCTGGGCCGGCCGATAACGCGACGCGCCGCCCCGTCGAGCAGGCAGTTGGCCGGTCCGGTGTCGAATGCTATTGGGGCACAGCCCTTTCGGACGATCGTCACGTTCGCGATCCCGCCGAGGTTGAGCGCCGCACGTGTGTGCTCGCCGCGCAGCCACAGGTCGTCGAGGATCCCGGCGAGCGGGGCCCCGTGGCCGCCGGCGGCGATATCGCGAGCGCGGATGTCCGAGATGACCGGCAGCCCGGTCGCCTCGACGATCCACGCGGGCTGCCCGAGCTGCAGTGTCCCCTTCGCCGCGCCGCCCTGTACCCAGTGGTGGACCGTCTGACCGTGGCTGACGACGAGATCGGCGGGCAGCAGCTGGGCGACGAGCTCCCCCGACGCCTGCCCGATCAGCTGGTCGAGCTCGCAGAGCTCGCCCGCCGTCGTCGGGCCCAGCGAAGCGTGCAGACGGGCGCGCACCTCGTCCGGCCACGACCGCTCGATATGACGCAGCGGTGACATCGCCACCGCACCGTCGTCCCATTCCAGCTCGGCCACCGCCGCGTCGAGGCCGTCCATCGACGTCCCCGACATCAACCCGATCACCCTCATGCCGAGCCGAGCGCGTCGCGCAGGCGTCCCCGTGCGCGGTCGAGCCGGACCGCGGCCTCGGCAGCGTCGACACCCGCGAGCAGCGCGACGATCGCGGTCTTGGCGTGACCGCCCGCGGCGGCCAGGGCGGCGGTCGCGGCCGCCTCGTCGACGCCGGCCGCGTCGCGGACGATCCGCACCGCGCGCCGGCGCACCTTCGCATTGGTCACGCGCACGTCGACCATCCGCGGTCCGTAGGCCTTGCCGAGCGCGATCATCACGCTCGTCGAAATCGCGTTGAGCACGACCTTCTGCGCCGTCCCCGCGGTCAGGCGCGTGGAGCCGGCCAGCACCTCGGCCCCGGTCAGCAGCTCGATCACCACATCGGCCGACGCGTCGCTCCCCCGGTTGTTCACGATGGCGACCGTCAGTGCGCCCGCCGCGCGCGCATACTCGAGCGCCCCGAGCACGTACGGCGTGCGGCCCGACGCCGTGATCCCGACGAGCGCGTCCGCAGTGGTGAGGTCGGCGAGATCGGCGGCGTCGAACGCGTCCTCGGCGCCCTCGATCGCCTCGGTCAGCGCCGCCGGGCCGCCGGCGATCACGCCCCGTACGAGGTCGGTGCCGAACGTCGGCCCGCACTCCGCTGCGTCGAGCACACCGAGCCGGCCGGGCGTCCCAGCGCCGACGTAGATCAGACGCCCCCCGCGTGCGAGCCGCGCCGCGATCGCCTCGGCCGCCGCTGCGATCCGCGGCACCGCCGCCACCACAGCGCCATGCGCCTGTCCCTCGGCGGCGACCAGCAGCGCGACGACCTCGGCGATCGGCCGCGTGTCGAGGTCGTCCAGGTCTGGCCGCACAGCCTCGGTGGCGAGCCCGTCGAGCCGGTGCCGGGCACGGGCCTCGGGGGCCGCCCGTACCCGGATCACGTGCGGCTCGTGGATCGCGCCCAGTCGTAGCGCGCCGTCCAGCGCGTCGCCGACGGCCGGGACGAGGTCCAGCCGCTCGCGCAACACCTCCACCCCCGCCAGGCCGCCGACCAACGCCACCGGGCCATCCCCCACCGCGTGAGCGGTCGCTGCAAGCGCCTCGGCGGCGGAGCTGACGATCGCCAGCGCGACGCCGTCGCCCTGCGCAGCGAGGACGTCGGGCGCGAAGGCTGCGACCGCGGCGGCACCGGTGAGTTGCGCGGGCCAGGTCTCCGGCGCGCCGAAGCGGGCGCGAGCGGCGTCCAGCAGCGTGGTGGTCGGGCCGCGGCCGTCGTGGGCGCGCAGCGCCGCTCGCAGCCCGGCGGCGCCGATCCACGCGCCGCCACCCTCGTCACCCAGCCACGGCCCCCAGCCGTCGGCGGTCCGCAGTGCGCCGTCCGCGTCGATCGCGAGAGCCACGACGCCGGTGCCCACGACCAGCACGACGCCCGGCTTCCCGTCCAGCGCCCCGGCGTGCGCGGTCACGGCGTCACTGGTCACCGCGACGCGCTCGACCCGCAGCGAGGCCAACAGCGCGTCCCCCAGAGCACGGGCCGCGTCCGGCGCGGAGAAAGCCCCGGCGGCGCCCACGACCACCTCGTCGACCGGGCCGAGCTCACCCGCGACCGCGAGGATCGCCGTCTCCGCGGCCCGCACTCCGTCAGGTGTCGCGAGACCTGGCGCGCCCGCCCCCTCGACCCGGCGGCCTTGCGCCGCGGCCCGGCAGGACGTCTTGCCGAGATCGACCGCGAGGATCACGGCACCCATCGTTTCATGCACCGCTTCGCCGAGCGTGGGTGATCTGGACGAAAACAAGAGTCAGCGCGTTATCCGCCGCCTCAACAGTGACAGTCCGGGCCCGTCGAGACCGTCTAACACCGCAGCGCGCCCGAACGAAGCCAACAACAGGTCGGCTGCCCGCCCACGAACTTCCTCGCCGTTTCCCCAGCTTCGGCCAATGTCCGTGGCGTGCAAGCGAATACCTCGCAGTCGTCCGAGTGGCACCAGACCAATCGGCACCCGGGCCGGTCAGGAAGTCCAATGCCGGATCTTGATGTCGCGCTGTGCGCCAACACTCGTCGATCAGATCGGCGAGGTCGCGACGCTCCTGCGCTGTCGCAGCAGGATTCGCTCGCGATTCAGGGCGATGCGGCGGAGTCGATCCCGGGCACGTTGCCGACGATTTCCTTGATCT
>NZ_DATJYB010000100.1:0-2840 GCF_035499775.1 Mycobacterium sp.
ACGGCCTCGTCGGGCAGGTCCTCGGGGACCTTGTACAACGGCTGCCGGCGGGTCGTGTAGTAGTACTCGCCGTGGGCGGCGACGAAGTGTGGCGCCTGGTCGTGCGTGCGGTATTCACCGGCCATCAGGTTCTGGCACGCATACGACCGGCCACGTACGCACGCGTGACACTGTCCGCAGAACCAGAAGTACGGTGTGACGACGCGGTCACCCACGGCCAGCGGCTGGCCGGCCGCGTCCGTCGTCAGCCCGTCGCCGAGTTCGGCTATTTCGCAAACCATTTCGTGACCCATGGCGAAGGGGCACGGCAGCGGCAGCTCACCGCGGAAGATGTGCAAGTCGGATCCGCAGATGCCGGCCATGCGCAGCTTGAGGGCAGCGGTTCCCGGCGCCGGTGTGGTGAGCGGGAATTCGGCCAGCTCGATCGGTCCGCCGTGAGCGGTCAGCAGTGCGAGCTTGGGCATGATGGTGTCCTAGTCTTACCTGCCGGCCGGAGCCAGAATCAGACCGCTGGTGGGCACTCCGGTGCCCGAGGTGACCAATACGTGCTCGACGTTGTCGACCTGGTTGTAGGACGTGCCGCGTACCTGGCGCACACCTTCGGTGATGCCGTTCATGCCGTGGATGTAAGCCTCACCGAGCAACCCGCCGTTGGTGTTGATCGGCAGCTCGCCGCCGAGCGACAGCCGCTCGACAGTGGCGAAATGCTTGGCCTCGCCACGCCCGCAGAAGCCGAGCTCCTCGAGCTGGGTGAACACGAACGGCGTGAAATGGTCGTAGATGAACGCGGTTTGGATGTCTTGGGGCTTGAGCCCGGAATCGCGCCACAGCCGTTCGGCGACCACGCCCATCTCGGGCAGGCCGGTGATGTCCTCGCGGTAGTAGCTGGTCATCATCTCGCCGTTGGCGGCCGCGCCCTGAGCGGCCGCGGTGATCACCGCCGGTGGCTGTCGCAGATCGCGAGCACGTTCGGCACTGGTGACGACGAGCGCGACGCCGCCGTCGCTTTCCTGGCAGCAGTCCAGCAGTCGCAGCACGGGTTCGACGATCCAGCGCGAATTCTGGTGGTCTTCCAGAGTGATCGGACGCTGGTAGAACCAGGCATCGGGGTTGTTCGCGGCATGCGCGCGGTCGACGACGGCGATCCTGCCGAAGTCCTCGTTGGTGACCCCGTAGGTCGACATGTACCGCTGGGCGTGCAGCGCGACCCACGCTGCGGGAGTGATCAATCCGAACGGCGCGTAGTGCGCCATGAACAACGGAGTCTCCGCACTGGTGCGCCCGCTGCCGCCGAACCGGAAGCCGGAGCGTTCGTTGAAGGCTCGCCAGCAGACGACCACGTCGGCCACGCCGGTGGCCACGGCCATGGCCGCGTGCACCACGGTGCCGGCCGCGGCGCCGCCGCCGTGGTGCACCCGGCTGAAGAAGCTCAGGTCGCCGATGCCGACGTTGCGGGCGATGTCGATCTCGTCGCTGGCGTCCATGGTGAACGTGACCATGCCGTCGACGTCGGCAGGAGCCAGGCCTGCGTCGTCGAGTGCGGCGCTGACTGCCTCGCACGCCAATTGCAGTTCGCTGCGCCCGGATTCCTTGGAGAACTCGGTCTGTCCGATCCCCGCGATGGCGCAACTGCCGGGCAGCGTGCTGGTCATGCGCCCGCCTCGTCGAGCAGGCTCAGGATCGCGGTGCCCGAGACGTGGTCGCCGAGGCTGTTGGAGCCCCGAAACGTCACCTCCACGAAATTCTCGCCATCAGACCCCTCGGTCTTACCGGTCACGCTGCCGGTGAAGCACAGCGGGTCGTCCGGAAAGCACGGCACGCCAAGGCGAATCGACAGATTTTTGACCATCGCCTCGGGCCCGGCCCAGTCGGTGAGGAAGCGCACGCAATACCCGTTGGTGGTCAGGATGTTCATGAACAAGTTGGGCGAGCCCTGCTTGTTGGCGTAGGCGCGGTCGTGGTGCACCGGCATGAAGTCGCGGGAGGCGATCGCGCCGGCGACGATCATCGTTGTGGTGATCGGGATTTCGAGAGGCGTGACCTCGTCGCCGTCTTCGACGTCGGCCCATTTCAAAGTGGTGGTACGGCTGGCGGCGGTCGTCATAGGTGTCCTTCCGAATATGTCGCGCCGAGGCGGGCCAGCTGGACGGCGGCCGGCCCGAGGGTGAGTTCGTTGTTCTTGGCCCACAGAAAATAGCGGTGCAGGGGGTAGCTGGTGTCGATCCCGATGCCGCCGTGGACGTGTTGGGTGGTGGCGGCGACGCGCGCGCCCGCCTCGGCGGCCCAGAACTTGGCGATGCGGGCCGCCCGGTCGGCCGGTCGTCCGTCGGCGATCAGCCAGGCCGCATGCCAGGTGGTCCACCGGATCGCTTCGACGTCGATGAAGGCGTCGGCCATCCGCTGCTGCACCGCCTGGAAACTGCCGATCGGGCGGCCGAATTGCTCACGTTGCGTGGTGTACGCTGCCGCGATCCGCAAGGCCCGCTCCACCACGCCGAGCTGGATCGCGCACAGCCCTACCAGGGCGCGGGTGTGCAGCGACTCGATCTCGCCGTGGAGTCTGTCACGTTCGGAAACCACTGCGCCGTCCAGGAGTACGTCGGCGTGCGGCTCACCGTTGGTCGTTCTGGCCGGTCGGATCTCGACGCCGTCAGAGTCCGCCGCAAGCAGGAACAGCCCGACGTCACCGTCGTCTAGCGAGGCCGGTATCAGCACGGTGTCGGCGAGCTGGGCGGCCGGCACCAACTCCTTGGCCCCGTCCAGGCGCCAGTTCGGGCCGTCACGGTGCGCCGAGGTCGACGGCGCGCACGGGTCCGAGCGGCCGGGCTCGGCCAGGCCCG
>NZ_DATJYB010000101.1:0-11470 GCF_035499775.1 Mycobacterium sp.
TCGATACCGACGGCTCGCCGGCGACCTGGATGGTTGGTTCACCGTCGCCTGAGGGCCAGATGACTGCGACCACCCGCTGCACGTCGACTGTCGTGCGGCATTCCTCGAGGGTGATCGACAGCACCTCGGCCAAGCTCTTGGCCACGCCCACAGCCGTGGCCAGTCGCAGCACCGCGCTTTCTCTGGCCGCAAACGCCCGTTGTGCGGTAATGTCGCGAACCGTTCCGACGAATGCGTCATGATCGCTTCCCGACCCGCGTACCGCGTTGATACTCACCGTCACCCATGCCAGACGGCCGTCAAGGTGGCGAATCGGTGTCTCGTACTCCGCACTGCCGTCCTGCAGAACCCGGCCTATTTGCCGCGCGGCCGCCTTCTTGTCCAGCAGCCACGGGTGGGGCCATACGTACGGCATGCCCTCGGCGGGAAAGCCGATGATCTCGGCGAAGGCGTCGTTCATCTCGACGATCGCGCCTTGCTGATCGGCGACGAAGAACCCCTCCTGCAAGGAATTCACCAAGGCGTTGCGGAACTTGTCGCGATCGGCGAGACCCTCAGCGCGGGCCCGTTGTTCCTCGTAACGCCTGGTGCCGTCGAGATAGCCGCGAGTTACCACGTCGAGCGCGGCCAGCGTCTGCAACAGGAATTCGACCGAGGCCGGCCTGTCGAAGTCCGGTCTCTTTGAAGGTTCGTCTATTTCGGCGAAGTGGTTCTCGATGATCTCGAGCATGCTGATCTGTTCTTGCAGGGCCCGTCGCCCGAGCTCGTGGCCGACCGCCAAGCTGCCCTCGTCATGCTTTTCCAGATAGCTTTTCAGCGCGGCGACGTAGCGTGCATGAAAGTCATTGTTGTCGTTCATATCTTGCTCATATGGGAGTACCCCGGTGACGCGCGGCCAGCACCATCGCGTCGTCTGATTCCTTTGCGTGTTTACCCAGGATCTGCTCGGCAATACGTGATGCCGAGGCGGCAAAGTCGATGTGGTCCAAGTGATCTTCGGCGATGCCGTCGCTCACGATGACAAGCAGGTCCCCGGTGCGTATCGGAACCACTTGTGCGGGTGTGATATCCGGTATCCGGTAGCCGATGATGCCGGCGGTCAGTCGGACTGAGGAACGGATCTGGACGCCGCTGGCCGCCTTGGCGACGAGGTTGGCGCTGACATTGCCGACTCCGGTCCAGGACAGTTGGCCGGCAGCGAAATCGATGCGGGCCAGGGTCATCGCCACCCCCCTGGTGCCGGCCAGCACGCGGTGGCAGAGCTGGACCAACACCTCCAGCCGTTCTCCGGAGGCACCCTTGAGCACGTCCACGCCCTTGGTAGCCGCGCTTGCGGCGGCCGGGCCGTGGCCCAGCCCGTCCAGCACACCGAACAGGGCAGTCCGGTCGTCGACGCCGACCGCAAGTGACTGGTCGCCGCAGACATGCTCGCCGGGCCGTGGGCGTCCGGCCATGGCCCACTCGATCGGGCCAAATCGGCCTTGATCACGCACGGGCCGGAACCCATTTCCACATCTCGACTACAGTTCCCCGGCCGAGCGCGGACTGCACGACCAGGCGGTCCATCAAGCGGCGAGCGCCCGGTAGGCCCAGGCCGAGCCCGCGCCCGGTGGAGTAACCGTCCTCCATTGCCCGCTCGATATCGGCGATGCCGGGCCCGTCGTCCTCGGCGCGTACCACCAGCGCCTTGCGCCCCTCCCGATCGGTCACCGCCACCCGGATCGCGCCGCGACCGGCGTAGCTGGTGATGTTGCGTGCGACTTCGGAGATCGCGGTGGCGATCATGGTGACGTCGGTCAGCGAGAATCCCAGGTCGAGGGCGAGCTGATGTCCGGCTTTGCGGGCAGCGACGATGTCGTCGGGGTTCTCGATGTTGACGGTGATGTCACTGATCTCACCCGCCACCGTCGCGCCCGATCGTCGATTTCGCCGATTTTGGGAGCCCCAACTTGCGATTGAGCAGCGCTATCCCCTCTTCCAGGTCTAGCGCGGTGTTCATGTCGTCGAACGCCAGTCCCAGCTGGACCATCGCGAAGGCCACCTCTGGCTGCAGACCCACGATCACCGTGTCGGCACCACGCAGCCGGGTCATATGCGCGATCGTCCGCAGCGACCGGGCCGCGAAGGAATCCATCACGTCGATGGCGGTGACGTCGACGATGATTCCCTGCGCGCGGAACCGGCTCACCCGCTCCATGAGGTCGTACCGCAACCGCTCGGTGTCGGAGTCGCTGAGCGCGGCCTGCACGGTTGCGATCAGGATCGCGCCCTGCTTCAGGATTGGTACTGGCATGAGTCTGGTGGAATTTTTGCGCTTGCCCTCTGTTTAGCCGCTTGCCTCGCCGGCGCGGGTGACCTCGTAGCCCAGCAATCGCTCGGCTTCCTCGATACCGCCCTGCAGGTCGCCGACGGCATTCATCTTCGACAGGTCCAGCCCGATCGTCACCAGCGTCAGGGCGATCTCCGAGGACAGGCCGGTGATGATCACGCTCGCGCCCATCAACCCCGACGCGTCCACCGTCTGCACCAGGTGGTTTGCCACTGTCGAGTCGATGGTGGGCACACCGGTGATGTCGATCACCACCACTTTCGCGCGGTTGGCGCGGATGGCGCGCAGCAGCTGCTCGGTGACCTGCCGGGCACGCTGACTGTCGAGGACACCGATGATGGGCAGAATCAGCAGTTGCTCGCGCACCTGCAGCACCGGCGTGGACAGCTCGCGGATGGCCTCCTGCTGCTGCCGGATGATGCGTTCGCGTTCCTGCACGAAGCTGACGCCCACGGTGTTGGCGATCCGGTTCGCCGCCGGTTCGTAGGCGTCGAGCACCCGGTTGAGCATCCCGAACTCTGCCTGGTACTTCTCGAACAGAGAGCGCGCGAGCACGTCTCGCAGTAGCAGCACGATGCCAAGCACCTCGTCCGTTTCCACGCCCCGCGGGATGATGCGTTCGGAGAGGTCGCGGGCGTAGGCCTGCAGTGCCTCGACGCTACCGGTCTCGAGCACCTCGACGTAGTTGTCGTACACCGCGGTGGCTTCGGAGAAGAGTTCCTCGGGCGTCATCGCGGTGAGCAATTGGGCTTCGGTGATCCTGCGGGCCCATTCCTCGCGCAGAATGGTTCGATTCCGCCGCAGGTGCTGGACCAGCTGGGGCAACAGACCCTCACTGGAGATGCTGACCGTCCCTGCGCTGGCGCTGGTGTTGGTGCTCTCCAAGGGCGAATCCGACATCTGGCCTCCTAGGGCCTACTAAACCTACTAAGCCTACTAAGCCTGGCGTATCGCGCTCCGCACGGCGCAGTTCCTATGGCGAGACTAGCCTGGACAGTTGCACGGTAGGTGTTGAGGTCTTTTCTTCTCCGCAGTTCGCCAAGCGGGTTAGGCTTGCACCACACTTACGGCACTTGAGGCCCGGACGAAGGATCGCCATTGTCAGCTCCTGATTCGATTACCACGTTGGTTGCGGACCACGATGGGGTGTCCGTGGTCACGGTCAGCGGCGAAATCGATTTGGTTACCGCTCCCGCCTTGGAACAAGCAATTGGCGCAGTGGTTGCTGACACTCCGACCGCGCTGGTCATCGACCTTTCCGCGGTCGAGTTTCTCGGCTCGGTGGGGCTGAAGATCTTGGCGGCGACCTACGAAAAGCTCGGCACCTCGGCCGAGTTCGGGGTGGTGGCGCGTGGCCCGGCGACCCGGCGGCCGATTCACCTGACCGGCCTGGACAAGACCTTTGCGCTGTACCAGACGCTGGAGGACGCGCTGACCGGCGTGCGGGACGGCAAGCTGAACCGCTAGCCCGAGCATGGATGTCGATCATCCGGAGCGGGATCAGGGCTGGAATAGCCGCGAGCGCGACGAAACCGAACTCGAACGGCTGGACCGAAACTGGAGCAGCCTGCTGCAAGAACTGCGCGTGGTACAGACCGGCGTCCAGCTGCTCACCGGTTTCCTGTTGACGTTGCCGTTCCAGCAGCGTTTCGACGTTCTCAGCGCAGACATGCGCAATGTGTATCTGGCGACGGTGAGTTGTTCGGCGGCCGCAACGGTGCTGTTGATCGCGCCGGTCGCCATGCACCGGCTGCTGTTCCGCCGCCATCGCCTCCAGGTGCTGGTGTCGGCGGCGCACCGGTGTGCCTTCGCCGGGCTGGGACTGCTCGGCGCCGCGCTGACCGGGATGACGGTCATCGTTTTCGCCGCGGTGTCCGGGCGCAACGCCGGCATCGTCGCAGGGGCGTGCGCGCTGGGACTGTTCACGCTGTTTTGGCTGTTAGTGCCGCTATTGCTGCGCTTGGGCGGGAAGTGAGGGCGCCGCGCGATCTCCGGTGTTTGATTTTCGCGGCGAAGGGGTAACTCCCGACCGTGTTTGTCGCGCCGACTCCGCCGGGATCTCGAAGCGGACCTGTTGACGATGGATCTGGCACTGCCGGGCACGTCGGTGAATCGGCGAGCGTGGCCAGCCGGGTGGCGGCCGCCGTCTGGGCGGTCGCTCTGGTGGTGGGCCTTATCGCCTTGGCGAACGGGTACCTGGTGGTGGCTGCCGCGACTTTGCTTCTGGCCGCAACGGCACCCTGGTTCGGGTTGGCCGCGGTGCTGCGTAGCAAACCGCGCGTTCTCGATAGTGAATTGCCTTGGCCGTCACCGCGTTTCGAGAAAACTGCGCCCGCGCCCAGCGGTGGGTACCGGATCCGGTTGCCGGCCCGCTAAAGCTCCCGGTTTGGCCGGTTTCGCCGTGTGCCTCGGCGCCGGTAGTCACGTGTTGAATTTCTTCGCATTTATAGGTGTGGCCAGCGTCTGAACGGGGTATCGCCTGTGCCACGGGTTGACTACATGCAGCCAGGTTGACCCTCCCCTCAGCGAGGAAGGAAAACCCATGTCGACCGCAAGCGATTACGACGCCCGCCGCGTGTCCGACGTCGATACCGCGGACAGGTCCCCATTTCGCGAGCTGACACCGGTGTTGCCCAGGTCATCGGCGGCAACGGTGGACGACGACCTGAACGACGTGCCATTTTTCGACCTTCCCGGCGCCGACCTGTCCGGCGAAGAATTGACGGTGGCCGTGATCCCGGTGCGGACCGACGAATTCACCTGTTCGAGCTGCTTCCTGGTTCAGCACCGCAGCCGGCTGCGCAGTTCCGCCGGTGGCCGCCCGATCTGCGCTGACTGCGCGTGACGCCGCCGGGCATCGGTGTGCCTGACTGAAATCGCTTGTGGTGGCCGTTTGGCCCGCGATCGGTACGGCATTGGCGGCTGCGCCCCGCTACTGTTCGGCAAATGGGGATCAGCCGGCGCGTCTTGGTCGCGATCGCCGTCGCTGCGACGATCACGACAGGTGGGTGCCGGGCGGCTGGACCCGCGCACGTGTCGGCCTCGACTTTATCCAATGTCGCTGCGCCACAACAAGAACCGCCTCCATGCCAGAAGGTGTCCATGGACTTCGGGCCGAACTTGCACGACCAGCATGTGCGGTGTGTGCTGCAGATCGGCACCGGCCTGACGATTGACGTGTCCAGCGATCCGGCATGGTCGTTCACCCTACGGAACCAAGGTGCGGTTGCTCAGGAGTTCCGGGAGCCCACCGACGCGATCGGGGAAACCGGTGTCGTACCCGGGCTGCAAGACATCGACAACAGCGGCACGCCCGCGTTGCTGGTTGTCACCGGACGGGGCGGGACCGGAGGCGAACCGATGGCCGTATGGCGGATGACCGGCCAGCCAACGGGATTCGTCCGGGCCGGCACGATATTCGGATTTCGCCGCTTCTATCCACACCCCGAGGGATTCTTCGGCCTCTACGCGCATGCCAGCGCCGTGGAGGGAGGGGTGCAGCTGTATCGCTGGGTCGACGACAAGCTGGTCGAAGTGGCCCTGCTCGAGATGCGGGCGGCCGAAGCGGGGCCGGAGCCCTTTGTGCAGCACGACTGGGTGCGCAACGGCAATGTCCTGTGCAGGCTGTACAGCGACGACTATCCGGCGGGTGCTCAGGCCAAGCAGGTAGCCGCGTTGCAGGCCGTCGGAATCGACCCCGCGATCGCACAGGAGCATTTCTGCACGCAGCCATGGGTCGCGACGATCTACCGGTAGTGTCACTGTCTGTGCCGCTTCCCGATTTGGTTCTCATCCACGGCGGAGCCCACGCCGCGGACAGCTGGGATCTGGTGGTGAGCGAATTACACCGCAGCACACCGGAATTGCGGGTTCTAGCGGTCGACTTGCCCGGTCGTCGGGGTAAGCCGGGGGACCTGCGCAAGGCGACGATCGGGGATTGGGCGGATTCGGTTGTCGCTGACGTCGATCAGGCCGAGCTGGGCAGAGTCGTCATCGCCGCGCATTCGATGTCGGGGTTCATCGTGCCGAGCGTGGTGGCCAAGCTGGGCGCGTCGCGCGTCGCAGAGACGGTCTTCGTGACCGCGATCATTCCGCCCGAAGGGCGTTCCATGGCGGACACCATCCCGGGGCTCGCCGCCCCATTCGTCCGTTGGGGCGCCAGGATCGGCAGACCCTACAAATCGCCGCTGGCGGCGCGTGTGCTGTTCTGCAACGGGATGACCCGAGCGCAAAGGCAATTCGCGATGTCGCGGATCTGGACGGAGTCCATGACCATCGTTGCCGAGCGGATGGAGCGTTGCGATATTCCGGCGGACGTATCCCGAACCTGGGTCATGACGCTCGACGACCGAACGCTGTCGCAAGCTCAACAGCTGGCCAGCATCGACGCGCTGGGCGGTGTGGATGCCGTCTATCCGATAGACACCTGCCACGACGTGATGATCAGCGAACCGCGGCGGCTGGCGCAGATCCTGCTGGAACGCTGCCAGGCGCGCGCTCTGACTCCTTGACCTGGCCAAGCCCGCCGTGTTGTGTCGTTAGCGTGGAACCGGATGCCTTGCCCCCGCCACCGGGGCTGCCCGCTCCCCACAGGTTGCGAGTGGCTTTCGCGGCAGCGTATGCGGTGGCTTACCTGGTGGGCGGAGAGCGCCGGATGATGCGGTTGATCCGTCGATACGGCCCGATAATGACCATGCCGATCCTTAGCCTCGGCGACGTCGCGATCGTCTCCGACCCGGCGCTGGCCAAGGAAGTCTTCACCGCTCCAACCGATGTCCTGCTCGGGGGTGAAGGCGTGGGACCCGCGGCGGCGATCTACGGGTCGGGATCGATGTTCGTGCAGGAGGAACCGGAGCATCTTCGGCGGCGCAAGCTGTTGACGCCGCCGTTGCACGGAGCAGCACTGAACAGTTACGTGCCGATCATGGAGGACTCCACCCGCGCGGCGATGAGCGGCTGGCCGGTCGACCGGCCGTTCGAGATGTTGGAGGCAGCACGGTCGCTGATGCTGGACGTGATCGTCAAGGTCATCTTCGGCGCCGATGATCCCGACGAGGTGCGGCGCCTGGGCCGGCCATTCGAGCGGCTGCTGAATCTTGGTGTCTCCGAACAATTGACGGTTCGCTACGCGCTGCGTCACTTCGGCACGTTGCGAGTGTGGCGGCAGCGCGCCCGAGCCAACCGGGAGATCGACGACGTGGTCATGCCGCTCATCGCGCAGCGGCGCAACGATCCCCGGTTGGATGAGCAGGCCGACGTCTTGGCGTTGCTCATGTGTGCGCGCGGCGAAGACGGCGAGCGGTTGTCCGACAGCGAGATTCGCGACGATCTGATCACCTTGATGCTGGCGGGTCACGAGACCACCGCCACGACATTGGCCTGGGTGATGGACCTGCTGCTGCACCACCCCGACGCGCTGCGACGGGTGCGATCCGAAGCTCTCTGCGGCGAGGAGGATTTCACGACGGCGGTGATTCACGAGGCGCTGCGGGTGCGTCCGCCGGCGCCGCTGACGTCGCGTGTCGCCGCGAAAGCGTTCCCGATCGGGGGTTATCGTGTCGATCCCGGCACCCGAATCGTGGTCCACATCATCGCCATCAACCGAAACCCTTCGGTGTATGAGCATCCGCACGAGTTCCGCCCCGAGCGATTCCTCGGCACTCGACCGCAGACATATGCCTGGGTCCCGTTCGGCGGCGGCGTCAAACGCTGTCTGGGCGCTAGCTTTTCGATGCGAGAGCTGATCACGGTGCTGCACGTCCTGCTGCGTGAGGGCGAGTTCACCGCCGTCGACGAAAGCCCCGAGAAGATCGTGCGGCGCTCCATCATGCTCGCGCCCCGCCGCGGCACCAGAGTGCGGTATCGGCCGAGCAGTCGCAAAAGCTAGGGCAGCACAGTGTGCATCAGCATCACGTCGTATGCGGACCACAGCGACAGATTGAAGTAGAGGTCTCTACCCGACGACCAGGGATGGATCATCGGGGCGTAGATGCCGCCGGGCATCTGGAAGGACGAGACGAGCAATTGCTCTGGGCTCCAAGGTCCTTGAGGTGCCGGCGCAGTCCTGGCCACGACGTCGTTCCCGCCGTTGGTGTAGAGCACCAGGTATTGCTTGAGATAGCTGTTGTATTGGCCTGACATCTCGGCGACCGGGCCGGGGATGACCGGTGTGGCCGCTCCCGGGTCGTTCGGGACCCAGCGGCCTTCTCCGTCACCGTTCCAGTATTGGTACTTGCTGAGGTCCGGCACATATTGCGGAGGAACTCGCGACAGATGCGCCGCGCCGCCGCGACCGGCGGGGGTTCCGAACGAGTACAGGTAGCCGTCGTTGCCCTTCATGAACGCGCCCATCTGGAATTTCTCGTTGCCTGGAACGAATTTCGCCCCCGGGACGCTGTCCGGGTCGTTCGGCCGAATAGTGCCCGGGTAAACCCCCCAGTTCTGGCCGTTGTCGCGGGACACTGCGATCGCCGAGAAGTTCGTACGCCAGTCCCCGTCCCGAACCCATTCCCTGATGGACATGAAGTTCATGATTTGTGTGCCGCCGATCGAGATCGCGGCCGTAGGAATGATCCCGGTCTCGTGGGGCGCCTTCCTCATGGTGCGGATGATCTGTCTGGAGAGTCCCGATGGATATGACGGCGACCCCGCATACTTGTCGGTCGCCGAGCCGGGCGCCACGTGAATTCCGTGCGACAGATCATGGTCCGTACTGCGGAACAGCGTGTTGTATCGCCATTGCTGACCGTGGACGCGGCAGTAGCCGAAGGTGTCGCCGAATGCCATGAGGACTTGGCGATTACCGGGATCGCCGTTGTCCCAGGCAATTCCGAGGTCAGTCCCGGAGATGCCGAAACGTTCGAGGGTCTTGTTCGGGCCGTTGATCCCGGTCACCCAGTCGACGAGCGAGGTCGGGGCGCCGGCGATCGAGGCGGGCGGCGGTCCCGGTGGTGCCGCCTCGGGTGCCGGCGGGGCTTGCTGAGGCGCTGGCTGGGGCGGCGGCTGCGGGGCCGCGTTCGGGCGCAACTGGGTTGCATTCGGTGGCTGGGCGCCTGGTTGGGGAGGATTGGGCCCTGGCTGTGTGCCTTCGGCACGTGGTACCACCTGCGCCTGATTCTGCTTCGGCGCGGAGTATCGGGTAGTTCCCGGTTTGAGTAACGACGAGATCAGCGGGCCCAATTTCGGAAGTGGCGCACGGTCATTCGTGTTAGAGGGCCTGCGGCCGGTCGGTGGTCGGACAACCGGCGCGGGCGCCGGCACCGGAGCGGCCGTGGCAGGAGGCTCGATGTTCGCCTCGGGCGCTTCGCACGGCGTGGCGGACGCGGGCGGAGCGACGACGATGCCGACGACGAGTCCGAGAGCGGCCGCCGACGCCACCGAGGCCGATACGATTCGCGGAAACGCCGACAATGTCACACCTTTCACGGGCAAGACGCCGCATTGACGCCCGCACTTGCACATGTGACGATAGAGATCTGCGGGGCTGTTGTGATCAGTGATCCGACAAAAGGTACGCATCTGAGACCGTGTCGCGACCCTTTTGTTCACCTACGAATCGGTCCATGCAGGTGAACGTGGACTGCACCTAGTTCGGATCGGTTTGGGAGTTCTGCCCTTCAAGCAGATGCACGTAGGGATCGTCCTCTGCGCCAACGCTTTCAGGCATCGGATAATAAGTCTTGATCAAAAGGTTACCGTCTTGATCCCAAGCGAAAGTTTCGATGCTGTAAGTTGATTGGACATTGGGCTCGGTGCCGAAGAAGTTCTTGCACACCCACGCCATTTCGTCGCCGTTGACGTGCACGGTGATCATCTTGATCTTCAAGAAGGGCTGGAAGGCGTCGAACGCATCCGAAGTAGCGGTCTCCAAACCGTGCTTCTCTTCGGTGCCCACCGGATCAAACATCCTGACTTCGGCCGGGCAGATGGTTCGCCACGATTCGACCCACTCGTCTTTGCTACCTGCGTTCCACAACTCGGCATGCTTGGCCGCATGCGCCAACCGCGCCTTTCTGCTGGGCACCTTGCTCACCGACCACTCCTTTACAGCACGAATTCCGACTGAACCTTAGCTGGACAGGTGTCCAGTTGTCATCCGGCGTGCTTGTCCGCTCCGCTGGCCGATATGGAGGGTTCGACCCGTCGGTGGGAGGCCGACGCGGGTGCGATGCGGGTGGCGCTTGCCACCATGGCGAACTATGCCTGCGACCAAATCGACCAAGCCCGAACCAAACTCGCACAGCAGGCTGATTCCAACGGCGGCACGACAGATCGAGGCCGATAGCGGCGCATGCGCACCGCGCCCCGGTCGTCGTGGAGCGGAAAAGGTGGCCGGGCAATCCGATTGGCGACGCCCGTAGCGGGTACCCGGGCTTAAGCCCAGCTAATTAGACAGCGTTCAACAGAAGGGGCACACGATGATTATTTTGGGGATCATTCTCCTGGTGATCGGCTACTTCACCGGCCTCGGGTTTCTGTACACGATCGGCGGCATCCTGGTGGTCGTCGGCCTGATCCTGTGGCTCCTGGGAGCCGTCGGGCGACCGGTGGGGGGCCGCAAAGTCTGGTTCTAGCGCCAGGTGGCGTACGGACTGGGCAGCCGATAGATTCTGGTCCGTATGAAGGTGCGTCTGTCCGTCGCAGCGGTTGTCGTGAGCGCCACGGCCCTCGCGGCACCGGTGCACGCAGATCCGGTCGACGCCCAGTTCCTCCAAAACATCCGTAACGGTCTGGGCAGGGAGATACCCGACGAGCGCGGCACCATCGACTACGCGCACAGTCTTTGCAGCGAGATGCAACAGGGCAAGTCCTATGACCGAGTCGTGATGGAGGTCCGGCAGGCCGAGGACTACTGGGACGCCAACGAAGCGGCCTTCTTCGTGAGCGCCAGCGCCCAGGCCTACTGCCCGGAAGTTATCGCCGGGTAGGTCGGCCGCACGCCTGCTAACAGGCTCTTTGGGTCGGGGTGGCGGGATTTGAACCCACGGCCTCTTCGTCCCGAACGAAGCGCGCTACCAAGCTGCGCCACACCCCGCTTGAAGCCACGACAGCGTATCGCACCGGGCCGCCGACTGACCAAACCGCAGGCTAGCCGGCTAGCTCCACGCGCAGGTGCGCTCGAATTCGACCAGCGCCTCGGCC
>NZ_DATJYB010000102.1:0-4653 GCF_035499775.1 Mycobacterium sp.
TGGAGGCCCTGATCGACGCGGGTGAAGTCGCCGCCGAAGACGCCGACGGGCATTCCGCGCGCAACGTGCTGACCCGGCATGTGGCGATGCGCAGGCCGGCACTGCCCGACGTCGGTGTGGTCGACTTGCGACGCGATGACCGGATCTTGTTGTGCAGCGACGGTCTGTACGGGGTGGTCGACGATGCGTCGCTGGCGCAGCTCCTCCGCGCCCATCGCGAGCCCGGCAAGGCGTGCGCGGCCCTGATCGACGCGGCCAACAGCGCCGGCGGCCCCGACAACATCACCGCAGTCGTCATCGATATCGCCAATACGGGCGGCGCCTCGACCGTGGAGGATCTGCACGCGGTTTGACCGGTTTTCCTCCGTAGCAACTACGCCCAGTGCGGGTGGTCCCAAGAAATTCCGGAGAGTGTCGGCGAAGCATGGTGCGCATCAGGCTCGCTATCAACTGGAGGAATTCATGGACATCGAACCGCTCACGACGGAATTGGTCGAACGCTACCTGGACACCCATGACCTGAAGTTTTTTCGCGGCCGCGACGGCAACGAGTTCCTGTTGCTGATGAGCGACGAGAAGTCCCGGCTGCACGTCCACATCAGGATCAGCGGTCCTGATCGCAACTTGCTGACCATCCAGGTGAGCCCGGTGCAGAACTACGCCGCCGGCGAACGCGCCCGGCTGATGGAGCTGGTCAACGACTGGAATCGGGACGCCTACTGGCCCAAGGCGTTTGTGCGCGAGACGTCTGGCCCGTCGCAAGTCGGCGTTGTCGGCGAAAGCTGCTACCCGCTGAAGTACGGCGTCCACTTCGAAGCGCTCGGGCGATTCATCGACTACACCGTGAATGCCGCGTTCGAGTTGTTCGAAAGGATCGGTGACGCGATCCAACTGCCCTCGGCAGGAACGCTGCAGGCCTGGTGGGGCCAGGCCGGCTGACGATCGGTTTCTCGACAAGACACGTGGCCGGCCCGATATCGATTTATCCTGGCATCGCGTGCTTTCGGGCAGCGTTGTCGGCTTTCGAGTATTAGGGAACTCGCAATGAACCAGACCGCGGCGGCCGTGGCCGAGACTCGTCTGGGCTTCAACGTGCTTGGAGCGCTGCAGATGACCGTCGGCGGGAAGCCGGTCACGTTGGGCACGCCCAAACAGAAGGCAATCCTGGCCAGCCTGATCATCAACCGGAACCATCCGGTCGCCAGCGACCGGCTGATCAGTGACGCATGGGAGGACCGGCCGCCGGACAAGCCCGACGGGAGCCTGCACACCTACATTGCCGAGTTGCGCAAGCTGCTCAAAGAGGCTGGGCTCGACGACAAGACGGTGCTGGCCAGAAAGCCGCCCGGCTACCAGCTGGCGCTGGCCGAGGACCAGTGCGATATCGGACGGTTTCAGGCCAAGAGCGCCGCCGGTGTGCGGGCGCTCAACGAGGGGCGCTTCCAGCAGGGGCGCTTGTTCCTGGTTGCGGCACTCAGCGAGTGGAAAGGGGCCGTCCTGGCCGATCTGCGCGACCTGCAGTTCGCCCAAGTGTTCGGCACCGCCCTCGGGCGCGACTATCTGACCACGCTGGAGAAGTGGGCGGAAGCCGAAATCGCGTGCGGGCGTGCCTCAGTCGTGCTTTCCAGACTCGAAGAGCTGGTCACCGAGCACCAGTATGAGGAGCCGCTGTGGGCCCAGCTGATCACCGCGCTCTATGTGACTGAACGGCAAACCGACGCGCTGGCCGCATGCCGGCGGCTGCGGAAGATCCTGCGCGACGACCAGGGCGCCGACCCGATACCGCGAATCCAACAGCTGGAGGAGCGCATCTTGCGTCAGGAGCCGCTGGACGCCCAGGAAGCTGCCAAGCTATCCGCGCTGCAAACCCTCACGGTGATCACCCAGTCATCGGGCGGATCCGCGTGGCCGGTCACGGCCTACTTACGCGACGCCCGGACCGGGCAAAGCCATGCCCTCAGTTCGGGTTTGACGAATATCGGTCGGCTCGACGACAACGACATCATGCTCGCCGACGTCGAAATCAGCCGCCGCCACGCCGCGATCGTCGACACCCGCGCGAGTTACCTCATTGTGGATCTGCGCTCGCGCAACGGAGTTCAGGTCGACGGCGAGCGAATCAAGACCAGCGCCCTGCTTGCCGACGGGTCGGCGATCCGCATCGGCGGATACGAGTTCGTGTTCGACATTCGCGCCGACGGACCGAGCCAGTGAGGCTCATGTCCTCCGTTGAATACGCCGGTCGCAGTGACGTCGGCCGCCAGCGGCCCGACAATCAGGACCGCTGGGCCGCCGACGACGCGTTGGGTCTCTATGTGGTGGCCGACGGGATCGCCTGCAGCAACAACGGTGCGCTTGCCGCGCAGCTGGTCTGTCAGCTGTTGCCGACTTATCTGCAGCGCCAAATGGATTCGCCGGACAACGACGAGAGCGATGCGGCCGAACAGCTGCGGGCTGCGGTCGCGGAATTCTCCGACGAACTACATATGGTGGGCCGCACCGATCTTCGCGTCCTGGACACCGGCACCACCGTGGTGGCCGCCGTCGTCGCCCCGTCGCGGGCGGTGATCGCTCATCTCGGCGACAGCCGGGCCTACCTGTACCGCGACGACTCGCTGCAGCGACTCACCTTCGATCACAACGTGGTCGAGGAGCTCATCCAGGCAGGCGAGGTGAGCCCGGCGGAGGCTGCTCAGCATCCGGGCCGGCACGTGCTTACCCGCCATGTGGCGATGTTCCCACCGGCGCTGCCGGACACGCGGACCGTCGAGCTGCGCCCAGCCGATCGAATCCTGTTGTGCAGTGACGGGTTACACGGCGTGGTCGGAGACGATGCCATCTCTGAAATCCTTGCTGCGCACGGTGTTCCCGATGACGCGTGTGCGGCGTTGATCGACGCCGCCAACGGCGCCGGGGGACCCGACAATGTCACAGTGCTCGTCGTCGACATCCCACCCGACGTAGCTTCGGACGACCCGGCGCCGCATTGATCAGGGAATGCCGGCTTCACCCCGCCTGCCAGTCGCTTGTTCCCTCGCGCGAGCGCAAGAATTCCGCAAGAAGTTCGCGAACAAGTCGCAAGCGGTGTGCCGCAGCCTATGTGACGTCGGCCGCAGGGCCGACGTGCGGGAAAGCTCGCAGCAAAGCGTCCGACCGCAACGGGGCGGTGGCTATTGTCGACGCGAGCGGACCACCGTGTCTCAGTGATTCTGATGTTGGGACCGGTAGCCGCGCGAGTGCCTCCGAATTGAAGGTAGTCGGTGTTATGTTGGCGTCGCCGGTCCGTTTCTACAACGTGAACGATTCCGCGCTCGCTGGTGTGGCCCTTGACCTACTTTTAGTAGACGGATAGGAGAACGAGTGAGTACCAACCCGTTTGACGACGACAATGGCACCTTCTTCGTCTTGGTCAACGACGAGGAGCAACACAGCTTGTGGCCGGTATTCGCTGACATTCCGGCCGGCTGGCGCGTGGTCCACGGCGAAGCGGATCGTGCCTCGTGCCTGGACTACATCGAACAGAACTGGACCGATATCCGCCCGAAGAGTCTGCGCGACAGGCTCGCGCAAGACGCGGGCTCCTGATTCGTCAGCCGTCCGGGTGTTGGCGGCCGAATGAACCGTGATGGACAGCGGGGGTACGCGGAACGTGCAGATGAGCAGGTCAAGATCCGCGGGCATCGCATCGAGCTGGGTGAAGTTGAGGCAGCGCTAGCGGGGCTGCCCGGGGTGGATCATGCGGTGGCGATCGTCCGCGAAGACCGCCCCGGTTACAAGCGCCTGGTGGGTTATGTCACCGAGTCGGTTGCCGGGGTGGTGGACCCGGCCGGGGCGCGCGCCCGGTTGACAGAGCGGCTGCCGTCGTACCTGGTGCCCGCCGAGGTGGTGGTCCTGGAGACGTTGCCGTTAACGGTCAACGGCGACATCGACACCCGTGCCCTGCCGGCACCGGAAACATTCGTCGACCCCAGGATCAGGCAGGCCCTGCACGACGTCTTCACTCGGCTGCTCGGGGTGGAGCGTGTCGGCGTCGACGAGTCGTTCTTCGACCTGGGCGGGGATTCCCTGTCGGCCATGCGGGCGGTCACCGCGATCAACGCCGCCCTGGATGTCGATCTCAAGGTGAGCGCGGTGTTCAACGCGCCGACGATTGCCCAGCTGGCGGCGCGCATCAACGGCGATTCGGGTGGGCTGCAGCCGTTGGTGGCCCGTGAGCGGCCCGCGGTGGTGCCGTTGTCGTCTGCGCAGAGCCGGTTGTGGTTTATCGCCCAGTTGCAGGGGCCCTCACCGGTCTACAACAGGTCCGTGGCGTTGCGCCTGCGCGGGCAGCTGGACGTCGAGGCGCTCAAGACGGCGCTGGTCGATCTGCTGGTCCGTCATGAAAGCCTGCGCACGGTCTTCTCAGCGGTCGACGGGATACCCCAGCAGCTGATCGTTTCGCCGCAGCAGGCCGACTTCGGTTGGGGAGTAGTCGATTCCACCGGGTGGCCTCCGGACCGGCTGGCCGAGGCGATCGAGGAGGCGGCGCGCTACAGCTTTGACCTGGGCACCGACATCCCGTTTCGCACGAGGCTTTTCCGCGTCACCGACCAGGAGCACGTGCTGCTGATCACGGTGCACCATATCGCCGGGGACGGCTGGTCGATCGGTGTG
>NZ_DATJYB010000103.1:0-25908 GCF_035499775.1 Mycobacterium sp.
GCGGTGATCGATGGCGCCGTGCGCCCAGATAGTTCGATGACCCGGCGAGTGCGGAGAGCCTCGAGATGGGAGGTGCGAAAGCCCGCTGCCCCCGGATGGGGCGAGCCCACCCCGATGTGAACGTTTTCGCATTCGCCGCCAAACTCCGTCGCCATGCCCGTGAGCGAAGCCCTCACGGCCCCCGTGATCGATGCCCATCCCCACACCGCGAGTGGGCCGTCCGCCACGACGAGTGAATGACCCGCCCCGAGGTACCGACCAACCCGCCTAGCGAATCCCTCAAGGTCGACGCCGCGGTCGTCGACCCAGCAAACAAAACCGATCTGCCGACCGGTGAGCCGGTGGCTGAGCACACGTTCGGCCCGCGCGATGTCGACACGTTCCCCAGCCAGCAGTGCCCGCACGACATCGGCGCGCTCGACTCTTGCCTGGTTCTGGCGCCGGTCGAGTTCAGCGACGTACTCGGCAGCCACCAGGCTGGAGATGCGGTCGATGTAGCGAAACCCGAACCGCTCGAGATCGATAAACGTCCTCAGCGCGACAGCGGGGTCGTCAATCAAGTCAGTGAGCGAGTCGGAAAGCTTCTCGGTGAAGTACTCATGACCCAACCGGTAAAACCGCAGCATCACATCGACGCTGTGCCCTCGTGATGCCATTGCTCGCGCGTGTTCAAGCGCCGTTACCGGCGCCTCCACAGCCGCTACGTCGATCCCATGACGAACCATCGAAAGGACCGCTTCGAGATTCGACGAGCATGATCCCAGGGTCAAACCGCGAAGCTCGGCATCCCCGCCGACCTCCGGAATCCGCTCGACTAAATAGGTCAGCATGTCGTCAGCCAGGCTGGACACGTTCGCCAGCAGAGACGCCGCGACCCTTCCGGCGACCGCCCCGTGGGCCGGCTGTGGCGGGTCCATATCTGCACACTAACGTCGACCGAATAGAGCCGACCGTTCACGATCGACGCAGCATTGGCGTTGTTACCTGGCTGAGGCGCGAAGACCGGTCGGCCAGTCCGGCCGACCCCTCATCGAAAAACCGTGCCACCCATCGGAACCATTGCCGCGACACACTCGTCTCGGCGGCCGCGTCAGCGGGTTTACAATCATCCACCAAAATCCGATCGACCAACGATCGCCTGGCCATGAATTAGGACAGCACAGGCGAGGAGTTACCAGGCGGGAAGGGGTTCGTCCCGACCGGCTACCCCGGTCTGCCGAACCGTTGGAGCAAGGGACTAGCACTAGGGGGTTTGAAAGCCACATCTTTGGTCTCGCAGTAGTGCCCCCGGCAGTAGTGCCCCCGGCAGGATTCGAACCTGCGACACCGGCTTTAGGAGAGCCGTGCTCTATCCCCTGAGCTACGAGGGCGGACTGGCTGAGCTTACCGGGCAGAAGAGGGCACCACGATCACCGCAGCTCGGCGATCACCTTCCCGAAGTTGTCAGTGTGGTTGTCCTGCACGGTGAAGGAGGTGACGCCGTATCTCTCGCGGTACAGGGACAACCTGTCGGCCATTCCGCTAGGCGACCCGGTGAGCACCGAGGTCAGCTCGAGTATCTCGTCGTCGGACAGGTCGGTGGCGTACCTACGGGTCATCGACAGGTCGGGCATCGTCTCGCCCTCGGCCGGGACGGCGGTGATCGCCAGGTTCAGCTCCAGCGGTTCGAACCGGTCACCGGCGGCATTGCGGACGAACTCGACGCGCTCGGCCAGCGGGTCGTCGGCGTCGTTCACCCGCGAGCCGGTCAGCCCGATGATGTCGGCATGCCGAGCCGCCAGGGTCAGCACTCGGTCGCCGTTTCCGGCGATCAGCAGCGGCGTCGTCGGATGGTGCTCTTTGAGGTACTTCGTCATGTGCTCGAGGTAGTCGACGCGAGCTCCGGCGCTGGGGTAGGGCAGCTCGGCGGCGTCGAATTCCTCACGCGCGTAACCGGTGCCCAGCCCGATCTCGAGCCGCCCGTCACTGAGCCGGTCCACCGCCCCGAGGTCTCGGCTCAGCAGGGCCGGCTTGTAGAAGGCGGCGTTGAACACGTATTGGCTCAGCCGGATCTTCGAGGTCACCATCGCCACGGCGGTCAGCGTCGGAATCGGTGCCGCCGCGCCCAGATGGTCGGGCACGCAGATGACGTCGAACCCAAGGTCTTCGGCCCGCTTCGCCTTGTCCTCCAACGCCGCGCGAGATTTGAAGAACCGGATGCTCAGCGCAAAGCGGAAATCCTTGGCCACAAATAACCTCCGTTAAACGATCTAAATAACTCTTACCAGGACCGCGCCGCGGCGACCAAGCCCTGCACCAAAGAAGTCGTCACCGGCGACCAACCGTCGGCGCCCGGGCTCGGACTGCGCGGGCTGAGGCCCCTGACCCGCACCGACAGCTCCAGCTGCGTGCCGCCCTCGCGGACCCGGTTGACCGGGTTGTCGGGATGCAGTCCGCGCAGTTCGCGGGGAATGGCGTCGAGGTCGGTGACGACCTCGTATCCGGGCAGCGTGATGTGCCGGGCCAGGTGCGCGGCCAGTGCACGGTTGCGGCCTCCGGCCAGCAACTGGGTGCTACGCCCTATGCGGCCATAGCCGTGCAGTGAGATCGCGACGTCGACATGGTCGAGGAACGCGGCCAGCCGCGGCGACTCGTCGGGGTGGAAACGCGCCGACGGCAGGTGATGCGGGTATCGGTCGGGATGCCGCAGCAGGTACACCGAACCCCCAGCAGCCTCGGCGGCGCGCTCGGCGATCGCGTCGGTCATCTGCTCCAGGCCGCCGCCGTGAATGGCGAGAAAGCCGAAACGCGAACGCAGTTGGCTGATCTCGACCACGCCGGGTTCGCCCAGCAACGCCGAAAGTGATTGCGGCCCATGCCCGGACGGCGATAGCGGGCGCGGCCAATGCGCGGGGTCCCAGCGATGCAGGAAGTCGATCCAGCTCTGCGGCAGCCCGTGATATGTAGCGCCGTCGATGATCCGCGGCAGATAGCCCTCCCGCGGTGGACCCGGAGTCACCCGGCGGTCGATGTACACCCAGGCCGGCGACGGCCCGACGTCGGTGTGCACGGTCAGCCGGTCGCGCCGGTAACGCACCGGTACGCCCTCCGCGCTGTCCAGGGTGGCCAGATCGCGGTCCGACACCTGCCAGAGCACCCCGTGCACCTGATTGCCGGCGAACGGCTCGACGGTCGCGACGCCGCGCTCGTTGATCAGCCAGTCGTGATCGTCGAGGACCGCGGGCCGGGGATCCGTCGCGTCGGGGCAACGCGCCGCCATTTGCTTGACGCACAGGTTGGATCCGTATGCGAAATAACGGTGCTGACTGGCGGGCAAATCTTGAAGCAAGCTAACTCCGCATACGACGACAACGCTCTATCCTGCCGTACTCACGTGGCTCCCGTCACCGTCAGATAGATCAGGACGATGTTGAGCAGACAGACACCCACCGCGACAGCCCAGCCGACGACGGTGGTGATGGGATGGTTCGCGTCGGCGCCCATCAACTTGCGGTTACTGGTCAGCCGCACCAGCGGCAGCACCGCGAACGGTATCCCGAAGGACAGCACGACCTGGGAAAGCACCAGCGTGCGGGTGGGATCGAAGCCCAGCGCCAGGACCGCCACGGCGGGGATCAGCGTGATCAACCGGCGCGCCAGCATCGGAATCGACCGCTGCAGCAATCCCTGCATGATCATCGCGCCGGCATAGGCACCCACCGACGCCGACGCCAGGCCCGACGCGAGCAGTCCGACCGCGAACAGCACCGCGATGCTGGCGCCCAGCGTGTCGTGGATGGCGGCGTACGCGCCCTCGATCGACGCGCTCACACCGTGGTTCTGCAGGTTGATCGCGGCGACCAGCAGCATCGCCGCGTTGACGGTCCCGGCGACCGCCATCGCCAGCACGACGTCCACTCGGGTGACTCGCAGCAGGTGGCGCCGATCTTGCCCTTCGTCGGGATGTCCGTGCCGGTCGATCGCCAAGCCCGAATGCAGGTACACCGCGTGCGGCATCACGGTGGCGCCCAAGATGGCGGCGGCCAACAGCACCGTCTCGGTGCCGCGGAACCGCGGCAGCAGGCCGCCGATCACATCGCCGGGCGGGGGAGTCGCGACGAAGAAACTGGCCGCGAAACCGAGCGCGATGACCAGCAGCAAGCCGGTGATGACGCGTTCGAACAGCAGCTGGCCGCGGCGATCCTTGATCGCCAGCAGCAGCAGCGACACCACCCCGGTGATCACCCCGCCCATCAGCAACGGCAAATTGAACAGCACATGCAGGGCGATGGCCCCGCCGACCATTTCGGCGACGTCGGTCGCCATCGCCACCAGTTCGGCCTGCACCCAAAACGCGAGCCGCAGCGGACGGCTCATCTGCTTGCCGATCGCCTCGGGCAGCGACCGCCCGGTCACCAGCCCGAGCTTGGCCGACAGGTACTGCACCAGACCCGCCAGCACGTTGGCGACGACGATGACCCACAGCAGCAGGTAGCCGTATTTCGCGCCGGAGCTGACGTTGGCAGCGACGTTGCCGGGATCGACATAGGCGATGGCGGCTACGAACGCCGGACCGAGGAGATACCAGCTCGTTTTGAGCGAGGCCTGAGTGCCCTCCGCCACCGTTTCGACCCTCAATCCCAGTTGCCCGATAGGAAATTGAGGTTAACGAAGGGTACAAAGCAAATGCAAAAGCCCCTAATTCGAATGCCAATTAGGGGCTTTTGCGTCTCGCGCTGTTGCGCCGGTCAGGCTATGGCGCCGAACCCGCCGCGCGGGGAGGTATGAAAGCCGGACCCTCCAGGTCCGCCGGCGTCAGGTCCGCCGGCGCCGGGCGCACCCGGGCCACCCGGCCCGCGGGGCTCACCAGGCCCGAACGTCCCCGGCTCACCAGGACCGCGGCGGCCATCCATACCGGGCGGGCGAGGTCCGGGCGCGCCGGGACCGCCGGGGCCGGGCTGACCGGGGCCTGGCTGACCGGGGATGGGTTCGCGGGGGATGACCAGCTGACCCGGGTCGGCCGAAGCGACGGCGGGTCCCACCAGGATTCCGCTGAGCGCAAGGCCAACCGCGCACAGGACACTCGCCGACAGAGTCCGAATCTTCGACATTTCCAAAACTTCCTTCCGCTTGGGGGAACTGTTTCCTCAGGAAGGCCTGTGTTGTCGACGCTGACCAGGCCCGGCGGCAACACCGCCGCAAATCGTCATACCGCGATGACAGTCATACATGGTTGACAATCGGAAGGGTAAGCCTCGCCGCCTATACTGTCAACCATGGTTGTCACACCGGGCGATGCCGGCTTTCGGTCGCCGCAGACAGACCTCGGCACCGCGCTGCGGATGGCCTGGTGGAGCTATGTCCATCGGGTCGATACCGAGATGGAGGCTAAGGGCTTCCCGGAGCGCAGCAACTCGATGAACTACGTGTTCGCCCTGTACGCGCAACCGGGACCGATTTCGATATCGGAGATGGGGCGATTGTTCGACATCAGCCGCCAGGCCGCCAGCAAGGTCGTCGCCGAACTGCGCCAACGGGGCTATGTGCAGACCATCCCGTCGACCACCGACCAGCGCGAGAAAGCCGTCGAACTCACCGACAAGTCAATCGAATTCGTGACAGCGCGGCTCAAAGCAGCGGGCGAGCTGGACCAGGCGATCCGGGCACGCCTCGGCGCCGCGGCCCTGGATCAACTGAACAAGGCTCTGGAAGTTTTGGGCGACGTAGCAAGGGGCGCAGGTGATTTCGATCCCGCCAACCTCTATCGGTCACCCAAGCTGTGGTGAGATGAGCCGCTAAGGCGCATATAACCCGCGACCGGTGACCAACGGCAGGTCAAGGGTCGTCACGATCCCGGGCGCGGCGGCCACCACCGCCGGGATGGCGTTGACGACGCGCATCGCGGTGGCGACCAGTCCGGCGTGGTTGTGGTCGCCGTTGCGACTGCTCAGGCAGATGTCCACGGCGTAGGAGGGTTCGCCGGTGATCTCGACCCGGTAGCAACCGCCCTCCTGCGCGGGCTGCGGCCACTCCGGGCACAGATCCTCGCGCAACCGGGTGACGTGCTCGAGCACGACGGCAGGTTGGCCGCCGACCATCCCGCGCACCTCGAACCGCACCGCCGCGGCGCTGCCTTCGGGAATATGCCCGGAGGCGATGTCGAAGGCTTCCGGCGCCGCTTCCCGGACATAGGTTTCGGTGACCTCGTCGAGCGAGATACCAAGGCCCGCAGCAAGTTGCCGGACGACCGAGCCCCACGCCAGGCTCAGCACGCCGGGCTGCAACAGCATCGGGATCTCGTCCGTCGGCTTACCGAATCCCATCACGTCGAACATGACGACGGCGCTGTCGTAGGTCGCGTAGTCGACGATCTCCATGCAGCGCACCTGCTGGATGCTCTGGCAGGTGCCGGCCAGTGCCAGCGGCAGCAGGTCGTTGGCGAAGCCTGGGTCGATACCGTTCACATACAGACTCGAATTGCCTTCGCGGGCCGCATCTTCCAGCGGCTTGATGAGCTCGTCGGGCAGTACCTGCCACGGCCACTGCAAGAAGACCGGGCCGCTGCCGACGACGTTGACGCCGGCCGCCAGGACGCGCCGATAATCTTCCAGCGCCTCGGGCAGCCGGTTGTCGGCCATCGCGTTGTACACGGCGCATTGCGGCCCGGTGGCGAGCACAGCGTCCAGATCGGTGCTGGCTGTCACGCCAGCCGAATCCGCAAGTCCGGCAATCTCCGCGGCGTCCTTGCCCGCCTTGGCATCCGACGACACCCAGACGCCGGTGAGCTCGAACTCGGGGTTGGTGATCAGCGCGCGCAGCGAGTGGATGCCAACGTTGCCGGTGCCGAGTTGGACGACGGGTATGGCCATGACGGGCTCCTTAGGGTTGGTGTCTGCTCGCCCATCAGAGGTCGGGCACGGGGATGTCGAGATTGGGGAAGGTGAGGCCGCCGTCGACCTCCAGCGTCTTGCCGGTCAGGAAGCTACCGGCCGGCGACGCCAAATATACTGCTGCAGCCGCGATGTCGACGGGATCGCCGAGTCGGCGCATCGGCGTCACCTTCTCCATCGGCGCGCGCAGCTCGTCGTTGGCGGCCACCACGTCCAGTGCGGAGGTCAGGATCGACCCGGGTGCGATGGCGTTGACCCGGATGCGGGGGCACAGGTCCAGCGCCGCCAGCCGCGTGTAGTGAGACAGCGCCGCCTTGGCGGTGCCGTAGGCGGCGAAGCCACGTCCGGCCAGCCGCCCCATGGTCGAAGTGATGTTGATGATGCTGCCGCCGCCGGAATGTTCGAGCATCAGCGGCACGGCCGCGGTGGTCAACGCATGCGCGGTAGCCACATTGAAAGTGAACGCATCCTTGAATTCTTTTGTCGACGTGGTTAACAACGTGTTAGGCATTGTCCCGCCGACGTTGTTCACGACAATGTCTATCTTTCCAAAAGCTTCGACAGTTTGACCGGCCAACTGCGCGGTTACCTCGGGATGGGCCAGGTCGGCCTCGACGGTGTAGGCCCGTCGGCCGGTGGCGCGGATCTGTTCGGCAACGGCATCTAGTTGAGACTGCGTTCGCGAAGCGATGACGACATCTGCTCCGGCCTCGGCGAAAGCCAGCGCGATGGCCGCACCCAACCCGCGGCCGCCACCGGTGATGACGGCGACTTTGTCGTCGAGACGGAACCTGTCAAGGATCATTGCGGCCTCTCTTTTTCAGCGTGCGGCCGAAACGGTCACACGCCTCGCCGCTTCGGATGACTGCTTTTCTGTAACAGGTTCTAGTTTGACATACCGGTGTCGCGATGTAACGGGCGCCATCCACGGGGTCCTGCGCGTGGCTACTCTAGCTATAAGCAATAATCGCCCAAAGCAAATGTCGAAGGTCACACGTTAGTAATGTAACGTCATGCCCGCAGGCAGTCAGCTGGTTGTCGAGTTAGGAAGTGAATTGAAACTCAACCGATTTGGCGCCGCTCTTTGTATCCTGGCCGTCTTTGCACTCGTGTTGTCGGGCTGTGGCAGCGACAACAACGCAACCGGGGGTAGCTCAGCGGGCCAGTCGTCGGCGGCGAACGTGAATTGCGGCGGGAAGCAGAAATTGAAGGCCAGTGGGTCGACGGCTCAAGGCAACGCGATGACCCGGTTCATCAAAGCGTTCGAACAGGCCTGCCCGGGTCAGTCGGTGGACTACACGCCCAATGGCTCGGGCAACGGCATCTCCGACTTCAACGGCAAGCAAACCGATTTCGCGGGCTCGGACTCACCTTTGAGCAAGGACGAGGCCACAACGGCGCAGCAGCGCTGCGGTTCGCCGGCGTGGAATCTGCCGGTGGTCTTCGGCCCGATCGCGGTCACCTTCAACCTGAACACCGTGAGCTCGGTGAATCTCGATGGTCCGACGCTGGCGAAGATTTTCAACGGCACCATCACGTCGTGGAACGACCCCGCTATCCAGGAGCTGAACAAGGGCTTTACGTTGCCCGGTGAGCCGATTCACGTCGTGTACCGCAACGACGAGTCCGGGACCACCGACAACTTCCAGAAATACCTGGACGCCGCTTCCGATGGCGCGTGGGGCAAGGGCGCCGGAAAGTCGTTCAAGGGTGGTGTCGGTGAGGGCGCCAAGGGCAACGACGGCACGTCGGCGGCCATCAAGAGGACCGAAGGGTCGATCACCTACAACGAGTGGTCGTTCGCCCAGGGGCAGCACCTGAACATGGCCAAGATTGTCACGTCGGCCGGAACGGAGGCCGTCGCGATCAGCACCGACTCGGTCGGCAAGACGATCGCCGGGGCCACCATCTCCGGTGAGGGGAATGACCTGGTGCTCGACACCAACTCGTTCTACAAGCCGACGCAAGCGGGCTCGTACCCTATCGTGCTGGCAACCTACGAAATCGTCTGCTCGAAGTATCCGGACTCTCAGGTCGGAACGGCGGTCAAAGCCTTCCTGCAGTCCACCATCGGTGCCGGTCAAAATGGCTTGGGGGACAACGGATATGTCCCGATCCCGGACGCGTTCAAGTCGAGGCTGTCGGCTGCGGTCAACGCGATAGCGTGATTTGACGTCGTCATGGCCCCAGGACCGCTAGCCAGGCCGCACGGCCCGAGCGCAGCAAAGCCCGCGCTCGCGGCTCCCGATGCGCGCGCGGCACGGCGGGGTGACCGGCTGTTCAAGTGGGCCGCCGGCACTTCCGGCTCCATGATCGTGGCCGCGATCGTGCTGATCGCGGTATTCCTGCTGATTCGTGCCGTCCCGTCGTTGCGCGCGAACCACGCGAACTTCTTCACCAGTGCGCAGTTCGACCCCACCGACGAGAAGAACCTCGCCTTCGGTATCCGCGACTTGTTGATGGTGACGGTACTCAGTTCGACGTGCGCGCTGGCGTTGGCCGTGCCGGTCGCGGTCGGGATCGCGGTGTTCCTCACCCAGTACGCGCCGGCGAGGTTGTCGCGTCCGTTCGCCGCGATGGTGGATCTGCTGGCTGCGGTGCCCTCGATCGTCTTCGGCATGTGGGGAATCTTCGTGCTGGCACCGAAGCTCGAGCCGCTCGCCAGGTTTCTCAACCGCAATCTGAGCTGGGTCCACGTGTGGAAGTGGCATCCGTTCGCGGAGGGAAACGTATCTCTGGCCGGCGGCGGCACCATCTTCACCGCCGGCATCGTGCTGTCGGTGATGATCCTGCCGATCATCACTTCGGTGTCACGAGAAGTGTTCAGGCAGACCCCACATATGCAGATCGAGGCGGCGCAGGCGCTCGGCGCGACCAAGTGGGAAGTGATCCGAATGACCGTGCTGCCCTTCGGGCGCAGCGGTGTGATCGCGGCATCCATGCTGGGTCTGGGACGTGCGCTGGGCGAAACCGTGGCGGTGCTGATCATTCTGCGTTCCTCGACCCGCCCGGGGAATTGGTCGCTGTTCGACGGTGGTTACACGTTCGCCTCCAAAATCGCCTCCGCCGCCTCGGAATTCACCCAGCCACTGCTGACCGGTGCCTACATCTCAGCCGGATTCGCACTGTTCGTCCTGACGTTCGTCGTCAACGCGGCCGCCCGCGCGGTCGCGGGCGGGAAGGTCAACGGGTGAGCGCGTAATGAGCATCAATACACTCGACCGGCCGGTGAAACTGGGGGTAGTACGACCGCTGAGCATCCGACGGCGGATCAAAAACCACCTCGCGACAACGTTTTTCCTCGCCTCGTTCGTCGTCGCACTGGTACCGCTGGTCTGGGTGCTGTGGGTCGTGGTCGCGCGCGGCTGGTACGCAGTCACCCACTCGGGCTGGTGGTCCCACTCACTGCGCGGCGTGCTACCCGAGGAGTTCGCCGGCGGCGTGTACCACGCGATTTACGGCTCGCTGGTACAGGCCGGAGTGGCGGCCGTCCTCGCCGTGCCGCTGGGCGTGATGACCGCGGTCTACCTGGTGGAATACGGGTCTGGCCGGCTGGCGCGGGTTACCACCTTCATGGTCGACGTGCTGGCCGGGGTGCCTTCGATCGTTGCGGCGCTGTTCATCTTCAGCCTGTGGATCGCCACCCTGGGATTTCAGCAGAGCGCTTTCGCCGTGTCGTTGGCGTTGGTTTTGTTGATGTTGCCGGTGGTGGTCCGGGCCACCGAGGAGATGCTCAGGCTGGTGCCCGACGAACTGCGAGAAGCGAGCTACGCGTTGGGTATTGCGAAATGGAAGACGATCGTGCGGATCGTCTTCCCGATCGCGATGCCGGGGATCGTCGCCGGCGTCTTGCTGGCCCTCTCGCGCGTCCTGGGTGAGACCGCGCCGGTGCTGGTGCTGGTCGGGTACAGCCGGTCGATCAACACCGACATCTTCCACGGCAACATGGCCTCGCTGCCACTGTTGATCTACACCGAGCTCAACAATCCGCAACACGCCGGCTTCCTGCGGGTCTGGGGCGCGGCGCTGACCCTGATCATTATCGTGGCAGCGATCAATCTGGCTGCCGCCGCGTTCCGGTTCCTGACAGCACAACGCCGCACGGGCGCCGGCACGCGCCGAGCGGGCGGGGCTCGGCTCAGGACTTCGCCGCCGCTTTCTTTGCGGGCGCTTTCTTGGCGGCCGCCTTCTTAGCGGGCGCCTTCTTCGCCGGCTTGCTGTCGCCCGAGCGGGCCTTCACGCTGGCTTCCAGCTTGGCAAGCAGGTCGGAGACATCCTCGGTCTCGTCCAGCTCGGTCGGTTGCTCCTCAGTGGTAAATGCTTCCCCGCCTTCGAGTTTCGCGTCGACCAGCTCCTGCAGCTGCTCCTGATAGGTGTCTCGGTAGCGGTCGGGATTGAACTCGTCCGCCATCGACTCCACGACCTGCCCGGCCATCTTGAGCTCGGCCGGCTTGATCTCGACCTTCTTGTCCAGCACCGGAAAATCGGGGTCGCGGATCTCGTCGGGCCACAACAGGGTGTGTATCACCATCACCTCGCGCTTGCCGAAATCCTTGACGCGCAACGCCGCCAGCCGGGTCTTGTTGCGCAGCGTGAAATGCACGATCGCCATCCGGTCCGTGTCGGCGAGCGTCTTGGCCAGCAGCACATACGATTTGGACGACTTCGAATCCGGTTCCAGGAAGTAGCTGCGATCGAACAGCATCGGGTCGACTTCGCTGGCCGGGACGAATTCCAGTACCTCGATCTCGCGGCTGCGCTCTTCGGGCAACGTGGCGATGTCGTCGTCGGTGATCACCACCATTCGCCCGTCGTCGGATTCGTAGGCGCGGGCGAGATCAGCGTATTCGACGACTTCGCCGCATACCTCGCACACGCGCTTGTACCGGATGCGTCCGTTGTCCTTGGCGTGCACCTGATGGAACTTGATGTCGTGGTCCTGGGTGGCGCTATACACCTTGACCGGCACGTTCACGAGCCCGAACGCGATTGAACCCTTCCAGATGGAGCGCATTCTGTCAGTATGCCCACAGTCGGGCGAGCAGACGCAAAAGCCCCTGTTTCGGCACGAAAACGGGTGCTTTTGCGTTCCCCCGCAAGCGGGAGGTGCCCCCAGCTCGCGAGACTAGCCGATCGCCGGTGAAATACCATGGCGGAGCCAATGATTCAGATGCCGCAGCGGGTCGGCGCCGACGGTCCGAACCATTCGGCCGGGGTTTTGTCGCGTGTCGACGCAGCCACCGCTTTAATGGGACTGCTGAACGTTTGCTGGTCTTTGCCGAAGCGAGGGGCGTGGAGGGGACACCATTCGGCCGCTACCGGTTGATCGAGGTGCTCGGCCGGGGCGGCATGGGTGAGGTGTGTCGTGCGTTCGACACCGAAACCCAACGCGTGGTCGCCGTGAAGGTGCTGCCGCCGAATCTGGCCAACGATCCGACGTTCGAGCGGCGATTTCGCCGGGAGGCGTTGGCGGCGGCCGGTCTGACCGACCCGCATGTGGTACCGATCCATCATTTCGGTGAAATCGAGGGCCGTCTCTACGTCGACATGCGGCTGATCGAGGGCCGCGACCTGTAGGCCATCCTCGCCGAGGGGCCCCTGGCGCCCGAACGCGCGGTGGCGATTGTCGAGCAGGTCGCCTCGGCGCTCAACGCCGCTCATCGGGTCGGGTTGGTGCACCGCGATCGCCACCTCGGCCGGTTCGGATGCCGTGGCGATCAGCGCCGATTCGGTCGGCAAGACGATCGCAGGTCAAGGTAACGACCTGGTGCTTGACACCCTGTCGCTCTACCGGTCGTCGCAGCCCGGCGCTTATCCGATCGTGCTCACGACTTACGAGATCGTCTGCTCGAAGTATCCGGACGCCCAGGTCGGCGCGGCCGTCAAGGCGTTCCTGCAGAGCGCGATTGGTGCCGGCCAAAACGGCTTGGCGGACGTCGGATATATCCCCATTCCGAACGCGTTCAAGCCGAAGCTGGTGACAGCGGTCAACGCCATCGCATAGGGCTCGCGCCACTTAAGCGCCGGCGCGCGAGACGGTCGATGCGGCGGCCAGACTCGCCGCCTCAAGCGCCGTCGTCAGCGCGTCCAGCCCGATCTCGCGCAGCGCGCCGCGCTGCATGCCGCCCAACAGATCCTGTGACCAGAGTGTGTCGAGCAGACCGACCATGAACGCATCGCCGGCGCCGACGGTGTCCACCACCCGAACCTGGCGGGCGGCCACCCGGGCTTCGCCGGCCGCGCAGAACGCCATCGAGCCCCGATCTCCCATGGTCAGCACGACAATCGCGGGCCCCGTAGCCAGCCAGGTCCGCGCGGTCAACTCCGGCGGCTGTTTGGGATTGAGCCAGCGCAGATCCTCGTCGCTGGCCTTGACGACGTCGCTGCGCTCGACGAGATGTTCGATCCGTTCCCGCGCCTGGTCCCGGTCGACGATCAGCGACGGACGTACGTTCGGATCGAAGGTGACCGTCGCCGAGATGCGATAAGCGTCGAGCAGCGCCGCGACGGCCAAGCACCCCGGTTCGCGTACCGCGGCGATGGATCCGGTGTGCACGAAAAGCGGTGGCGCTACCTCTGGTATGCCGGACAGCTCCCACTCCAAGTCGAACGCATAGCCGGCCGACCCGTCCGCGGCTATCGTCGCCACCGCACTCGGCGTCCGGGCGGCCGTGACACTACCCGGAACAAGTTGTGCGCCAGCGGATTCGACGTATTCGGTGATGCGCCGGCCAGGTGCGTCGTCGCCGATGTGGGTGAGGAAATCCACCGCGCGACCCAGCTTGGCCAAGCCGACGGCGACATTCAACGGACTTCCGCCGACATGCTCGACGTTCCCGTCGACGGTGTCTATCAGGGCTTCGCCGATCACCAGTCCGCGTGTCATGACGCCTCCCCGTGCAGCAACACCTCCAGGGTTGCCCGCGCCCCGCGAGTGTGCAACGAATCCAGCGCCCAACGATACGGCTCCACGAACCGGGGCACCCGCGCCAGGTTCCCGAATAGCGCCGTGTTCTCGATGAAAGCGCTCCGCCGCACCCGCTGCGACTGCGCGAGTGGCACCAGCGTGTCCGCGAGGTTGTCGACGACCTCGATCGGTTCGCCCTGCTCGTCGACGCCCTCGGCGTAGCGGGCCCAGCTTGCCACCGTCGCCGACGCCAGTCGGACGGGTCCGCCGCTGGCCAGGTTGTCGCGGATCACCGGGAGCAGCCACTTGGGGATGCGGTCCGACGAGTAGGCGCACAACCGCGCCACCGTGTCGCCCACGCCCGGGTTGGCGAACCGCTCGACCAGCTCCCGGGAGTAGGCCGGCAGATCGATACCGGGCACCGGGCGCAGCGTCGGCATCGCCTCGGAATCGAAATAGGCCAGCAGGAATTCGGCGAACAGCGGGTCGCGCGCGGCGTCGTGCACCAGGCGGTACCCACACAGCCAGCCGAAGTAGCACAGGCACTGGTGGCCGGCGTTGAGCAGCCGCAACTTCATCGCCTCGTACGGGCCCACATTGTCGACCACCAGCACGCCCGCTTCCTCGAGCGGAGGTCTGCCGTCGGCGAAGTCGTCCTCGAGCACCCAGCTGGCGAACGACTCGGCGACCACCGGCCAGGCGTCGGCGACGCCGAAGTCGCGCTGCACCCCGGCGATGATCTCGGCGGTGGTGACCGGGGTGATGCGGTCCACCATCGACGACGGGAACCGGACGTTTTCGGCGACCCAATGGGCCAGGTCGAGGCCGGCGCGTTCGGCGTGCGCGACGACGGCCTGGCGCGCGACGTCGCCGTTGTGCTCGATGTTGTCGCAGGACACGACGGTCGGCGCCGGGATACCCCGGGAGCGGCGTCTGGCCAGCGCTTCGGTGATTAGGCCGAACACCGACCTATCGTCCCGGACCTGGTAGCCGCCCTCGGTGATGGTCATCGAGATGATCCGCGTCGTCGGCGCGGCCAGCAGCTCGATCGTGCCCTCGCGGTCGTCGGGCGCGTAGCGGCAGTCGACGATCGAGCCGATCACCCGGGCGTCCCGGCTGCCGTCGGGATGTTCGAGGACCAGGGTGTACAGCCCGTCCTGGGCCTGCAGCACGTCTCGCATCCGGCGGTCGGCCGGCATCACTCCGACCCCGCAGATGGCCCACTCTCGCGCCAGGCCCCGCTGCAGCAACCGGTCGATGTACATGGCCTGATGCGCCCGGTGAAATCCGCCCACGCCGAAATGCACGATGCCGATTTGCAAGCCGTCGCGGTCGTAGCCCGGTATCAGCCCAACCATGCCTGTGACGGTACCGGCAGTAGGTTTGCACCATGGGAACCACGGCGCAGCAGGTGAAGCTGACCAACGCCGACAAAGTGCTCTACCCCGCCACCGGAACCACCAAGCAGGACGTCTTCGACTACTACACCGGCATCGCCGATGTGATGGTGCCGCACACCGCCGGGCGCCCGGCGACCCGCAAACGCTGGCCCAACGGCGTCGAGCAGGCCTCGTTCTTCGAAAAGCAGCTGGCGTCCTCGGCGCCCGACTGGCTGCCGCGCGCCAGCATCACGCACCGGTCCGGAACTACCACCTATCCGATCATCGACAGCCCCACCGCGCTGGCCTGGATCGCGCAGCAGGCGGCGCTGGAAGTGCATGTGCCGCAATGGCGGTTCGTCGCCGAGTGGACCCGCGGTGGCGAGACGTTAAAGCCTGGCCCGGCAACACGATTGGTGTTCGACCTGGACCCGGGTGAGGGTGTGTCGATGGGGGAGCTGGCCGAGGTGGCCCGTGCCGTGCGGGACTTGATCGCCGACATCGGCCTGACCACCTTCCCGCTGACCAGCGGCAGCAAGGGGCTGCACCTCTACACGCCGCTGGACGAGCCGGTGAGCAGCAGGGGCGCTACCGTGTTAGCCAAACGCGTTGCACAGCAACTAGAGAAGTCGATGCCAAAGCTGGTGACGTCGACCATGACCAAGAGCGTGCGGGCCGGCAAGGTGTTCTTGGACTGGAGCCAGAACAGCGGCTCGAAGACCACGATCGCCCCGTATTCGCTACGCGGCCGTGAGCATCCCACGGTCGCGGCGCCGCGCAGCTGGGAGGAACTCGACGATCCCGCGCTGCGGCAATTGAACTACGACGAGGTGCTTTTGCGGGTAGCGCGCGACGGCGATCTGCTGGCCGACGTTGATACCTCTGGCCCGGACCGGCTGTCCAAGTACCGCAGCATGCGCGACGCATCCAAGACGCCAGAACCGGTGCCAGCCGCGAAACCCGTTACCGGCCAAAACAATACGTTCGTAATTCAGGAGCATCACGCCCGGCGGCTGCACTATGACTTCCGACTGGAACGAGACGGGGTGCTGGTGTCGTGGGCGGTTCCGAAGAACCTGCCCGAGACGACGTCGGTCAACCACCTGGCGGTCCACACCGAGGATCATCCGCTGGAATACGGTTCGTTCGAGGGCAGTATCCCCAAGGGCGAATACGGTGCCGGGAAGGTGATCATCTGGGACTCGGGAACTTACGAGGCGGAGAAGTTCAACGACACCGCCGAAAAGGGCGAGGTGATCGTCAATCTGCACGGCAGCCGGATCTCCGGGCGCTACGCCCTGATTCAGACCAACGGCAACCAGTGGCTGGCGCACCGGATGAAGGACCAGAAGGTCTTCGAGTTCGACGAGCTGGCCCCGATGCTCGCGACGCACGGTTCGGTGACGGCCATGAAGGCCGGTCAGTGGGCCTTCGAAGGCAAGTGGGACGGCTACCGACTGCTGGTCGACGCCGATCACGGCGATGTGCGGCTGAAGTCCCGCAGCGGACGCGACGTCACGAAGGAATATCCCCAATTGGATTCGCTGGCCGATGATCTCGCGGAGCACCACGTGGTGTTGGACGGCGAGGTCGTCGCGCTGAACAAGTCCGGTGTGCCCAGCTTCAACGAAATGCAGAACCGCAGCCGCGCCACCCGCGTCCAGTTCTGGGCATTCGACCTGCTCTATCTCGACGGTCGCTCGCTGCTGCGGGCCCGCTACACCGATCGGCGGAAGCTGTTGGAAACGCTTTCCGGCGCAACCAATCTCACCGTTCCCAAGCTGCTCCCCGGCGACGGCGCCGAGGCGCTGCAGTACTCGTTCGAACACGGTTGGGAGGGTGTGGTCGCCAAGCGACGCGACTCCACCTATCAGCCGGGCCGCCGTTCGGCGTCCTGGGTCAAGGACAAGCACTGGAACACCCAGGAAGTCGTCGTCGGCGGTTGGCGGGCCGGCGAAGGCGGCCGCAGCAGCGGCATCGGCGCGCTGCTGGTCGGCATTCCCGGCGCCGAGGGGCTGCGTTTCGCCGGTCGGGTCGGCACCGGCTTCACCGAACGTGACCTGGCCAACCTCAAGGCGACCCTGGCGCCGCTGCACACCGACAGATCTCCGTTCGACGCCCCGCTTCCGGCGCTCGACGCCAAGCGGGTTACGTTCGTCGAGCCGGTTCTGGTCGGGGAGGTGCGCTACAGCGAGTGGACCCCGGACAACCGATTGCGTCAACCGAGTTGGCGTGGGCTGCGGCCGGACAAGAAACCGAGTGAGGTGGTGCGCGAATGAAATGGGTTACCTATCACAGCGATAGCGGCGAACGCACCGGAGTGCTCTCCGGCGACACGATCTACCCGATGCCGCCGGGTGTGACGCTGCTCGAGCTGGTCAGCTTCGGCGCCGACGGCCTGCGCGAGGCCGGCGAGGAGGCGCTGCGTGCGGCGTCGGAGGCGGTGCCGCTGAGCGGTGTGACGTTGTGTGCGCCGATCCCGCGTCCGCCGTCGGTCCGCGACTCGCTGTGCTTCCTGGACCACATGCGCAATTGCCAGGCCGCGATGGGCGCCGGGCGGGTACTCGCCGACACCTGGTACCGCATCCCCGCGTTCTACTTCGCGTGTCCGGCAACCGTCCTGGGCCCCTACGACGACGCCCCGATGGCTCCTGGAAGTGCTTGGCAGGACTTCGAATTGGAGATCGCCGCGGTCATCGGCGTGACCGGTAAAGATCTCAGCGTCGAGGAAGCCGAGCAGGCCATCATCGGCTACATGATCTTCAACGACTGGTCCGCCCGGGACCTGCAGCAGCTGGAAGGTCAGCTGGCGATCGGGCAGGCCAAAGGCAAGGACAGCGGCGTCACGCTCGGCCCGTATTTGGTCACCCCCGATGAGCTGGAGCCCTACCGTCGTGACGGCAAGCTGGACCTGCAGGTGACCGCGCTGGTCAACGACAGCGTGATCGGTTCGGGGTCCACCGCCCAGATGGACTGGAGCTTCGGCGAAGTCATCTCGTATGCCTCGCGCGGGGTGACGCTGAACCCCGGCGACGTGTTCGGCTCCGGCACGGTGCCCACCTGCACCCTCGTCGAGCATCTGAGTCTTACTGCGCTGGAATCGTTTCGGGGCTGGCTGCATGACGGCGACGTCGTCACCCTGCAGGTGCAAGGCCTGGGGGAGACCCGCCAAACCGTCCGCGCCGGCAGCGCACCGCATCCGCTGGCCCCACGGCCCAACCCGGATGCCGCCCCGGCTCCTGTTCGGGTCAACCGGGCGCCCGCTTTGGTGCCCTTCACCCGCGGGCTGCACGGGGTCGGCGAGCGGGTGTGGGCGTGGACGCTGCCGGACGGGGGATACGGCTGGAGCAACGCCGGCCTGGTCGCCGGCGACGGTGCGTCGCTGCTGGTCGACACGCTGTTCGATCTGGCGCTGACCCGCGAGATGCTCGGCGCGATGAAGCCCGTCACCGACGTCGCGCCGATCACCGACGCATTGATCACCCATTCCAACGGCGACCACACGCACGGTAATCAGCTGCTGGACGCGTCGGTGCGGATCATCGCCGCCGAGGGCACTGCCGAGGAGATCGCGCACGGCATGCCGCCGGAGATGCTGGCCATGACGCAGACCGGAAACCTGGGTCCGGTCGCATCACCCTATGCGCGAGAACGCTTCGGGCACTTCGACTTCAGTGGTATCAAGGTGCGCAATGCCGATGTGACCTTTGACCGCGAGCTGAGTATCGAGGTCGGCGGCCGGCGGGTGGACCTGCTGAACCTGGGTCCGGCGCACACCGCCGCGGACTCGGTGGTGCACGTGCCTGATGCCGGTGTGCTGTTCGGCGGCGATCTGCTGTTCATCGGCTGCACGCCGATCGTGTGGGCCGGGCCCATCGCCAACTGGGTCACGGCGTGCGACGCGATGATCGCGCTGGACGCGCCGATTGTGGTGCCCGGCCACGGTCCGGTCACCGATCCCGACGGAATCCGCGGTGTCCGTGGCTATCTCGCTCACGTGTCCGAGCAGGCCGAGGCCGCTTACCGCAAGGGCCTGTCCTGGTCCGAATGCGCCGACACCATTGACCTGGGCGAGTACGCGACGTGGCTGGACGCCGAGCGGGTCGTCGTCAACGTTTACCAGCGTTATCGCGAACTCGACCCCGACACCCCACAGTTGGAGGTGCTGGCGCTGCTGGTGATGCAGGCGGACTGGCTGGCCAAGCGCACTCGCGCGACTAATTCTTGACCGCCCGCATGAACCGGATCGTCGCGGCACCTCCCTGTCGGTCATGCTCCGCCAACTCAGGCAATCCCGCCAAGGTGAACAGGTCGGGAAGTGATGACCGCGAAGCCTCCCACCCGAGCCCCGAAAGGTGCGCGGCAACGTCGGTGTGCTCGCCGGGGTAGGTCAGCCCGGCGACGTCGAGCTTGAGCCCCTGCTGCCGCCAGCCTTCGGCCATCAGCCGCGCCTGCTCCGAAGCTTCCGGCGTGCCGGCGTTCAGCGATCCGTAGTCCGCGGAAAACCGGCTGCCAACAGCGCTCAGCGCATCGACGTTGTCCAGCAGTCGAACCTCGGCCGAAGGCGGCAGAAACCCGATCAACACCCCTTCGGCCAGCCATGCGGTGGGCTGTGAGGCCTGGAACCCGGCCGCCTGCAGTGCGATTGGCCAATCGTCACGTAGGTCGACGCCGACCGGGCGATACGCAGTACGCGCCGACGCGCCGAGCGCCTCCAACGTGGTGGTCTTGAACTCGATCACCTCGGGCTGGTCGATCTCGTACACCGTGGTCCCCGCCGGCCAGGTCAGCCGGTAGGCGCGCGAGTCCAACCCGGAGGCCACGATCACCACCTGCCGGATGCCCGACCCCCCAGCGGCAACCGCCTCGGCGAAATAGTCATCGTAGTAGCGGGCACGCGCCGCGAATGTGTCTGTCACCCGCGGAAATCCGAGGCCCCGCTCGAAATCGTCGAAATCCAGCTCACCAGCGGCCACCTTGGTGAATACGTCCAGCCCGACCGCGCGGACCAACGGCTCGGCGAACTGATCCGTGATAACCGGCTGCGGGCGCCTGGTTGCCGCCGCCCGGGCCGCCGCGACCATCGTGGCCGTCGCTCCCACACTGCTGGCCAGGTCCCAGCTGTCCCCTTCGGCGCGTGTCATGCCCGCCACGGTAGGCCGCTTCCCTGGACGTCTGCTGTGTCGCCTACGGTGCGGACATGGCTGCTGTCGAACTCGAAACGCTCGAAAACGAAATCGCTCTCATCACCCTGAACCGCCCGCGACTCCTCAACGCCATCGACGGCTCGCTGATCAACGCGATGGACGACGTCCTCGACGCCCTGGGTGAAGGCGACTTCCGGGCCGCGATCCTGACCGGCGCCGGACGCGGATTCTGCGCCGGCGCCGACCTGAGCGGCACCGGCGAGGCCTGGACCGAGCCGAAGCCCACCACCCCGGGGTTCAAGATCAGCTACGACGCCCAGGTCCGCCTGGCCGAACTGTACCTGCGGCTCTACGAGCTGCCCATCCCGGTGATCGCGGCGGTCAACGGCGTCGCCGTCGGCGGTGGGCTGGCATTCGCGTTGCACTCCGACATCCGCATCGCCTCCGAAAACGCCCGGTTCGGCTCGGTTTTCATCAAGGCGGGGTTCTCGTCGATGGACATGGGCACCAGTTACCTGCTGCCCAAGATCGTCGGCGCCGGGGTGGCGCGCGAACTCATGCTGACCGGTCGCATCATCGATGCCGACGAGGCCCGCGGCATCAGGCTGGTGCACGAGGTGGTTGCGGCCGACGACTTGATCCAAGCCGCGCTGGTCAAGGCCCGCGAGATCGCCGCCAACAACGCATTCGGCGTGTGGCAGACCAAGATTGGGCTCAACACCGCGCTGGACGCGCCCAGTCTGCGACATGCCATCGAGATCGAGAACCGCACCCAGATGCTGACCGGATTCACGAACAATCCGGCCGAAGCCGCCAAGGCGCACCAGCAGAAGCGGGCCCCGAAATGGGATTCGCTGTGACGCTTAGTGTTTCGCAAAAGGTTCGCGAGCGAGAAATTCGGTCGACTTTCTGGATTGGCGTGCCGCCGATGCTTGCAGGCAATACCTCCTGGAGAGGAAGATGGAGACGTTCTCCATCGGCACGTCAGTTGGAGAAGACGACAATGACCGCTATCAGCGCCCACACGATTGCTCTCCAGATCGCCGAATTGGCGAGGAATTTGCAGGAGCAGCGGCGCACCGATGACGTCGGCACGGCGCTCGGCAAGCTGCTGGGCACCGCCGTGAAATTCGTACCCGGGGTTGAGCATGCGGCACTCACGATGGGCGGCCGCGACGGGGTGCAGACGGTTGCGGCGACTCCCGGGTACCCAGTTCTGCTCACCGAAATTCAGCAACGCTACAAGGGCGCGTGCGGCTCCCCGACCTGGAAGGGCGATGTCATTCGCATCGACGACGTGACGGCCCATAAGCGCTGGCGGGGCTATTGCCGCGATCTTGCCACTGAGACCTCGGTCCGGTCGATCATGACGATCCCGTTGTTGGTCAACCGCCACAACATGGGTGCTCTGCACCTTTATGCCGAGCGACCCGATGCGTTCGACGCTGAATCAGAAGAATCGGCGATGATCATGGGCACTCATATCGCGCTCGCGTGGACCATGTTGCGCCATGACCAGCAATTCCGCAGCGCGCTAGCGTCCCGCGATCTCATCGGTCAGGCAAAGGGCATCCTCATGGAACGCTTCGGTATCGACGCGGTGTCCGCATTCGACCTGCTCTCAAAGTTGTCGCAGGATTCGAACATAGCCGTTGTTGATATCGCGCGCCGACTGGTCGAACCGGGACAGCCGGACTGACAAGCCGAGCTGTTGCCATGGCGCAGCAGTGCGTTATGGTGACTAAGTGCCCGCCACAGTCTCGGCGGGGTTGACCGTCCAGATCCGGCGGTAGTCAGCATCCGACACGTCCTTGCGGACGTCGTTTGTGGCGCCATGCTTTTGTGCGCCCGAAAGGTTCTGCCGCCCATGCCATTTCCCATGTCTGGCGCCGATGCGATATTCCTCATTGCCGAGACGCCGAAGCGGCCGATGCACGTGGGTGCGCTGGCGTTGCTGAGTCCCCCAGGGAACGCCGATACGCGCTACGTCCGCAATGCGTTCACCGCCGCGATGGCGCGCCAGCAGGTGGCACCGCTGTGGAGGCGAAGGGCGCAGCGCTCGCTGACCTCTCTCGGGCAGTGGCATTGGCGCACTGTGCCCAAGGTGGAACTGGACTACCATGTGCAGATCCACGCATTGCCCCGGCGGGCCGGTCTTGCCGCGCTGTGGGAGCTGGTTTCGCAATTGCATGCTGTGATGCTGGATCGCTCCCGCCCGCTTTGGCAATTGCATCTGATCGAAGGCCTGCCCGACGGGCGGTACGGGATGTACATCAAAGCCCACCATGCGCTGGCAGACGGGGTCTCGGCCATGCGGCTGCTACACCGCACCATCAGCGCCGAAGCGGATCTTCGTGGGATGCCCGCCCTTTGGGAGGTGGCCGAGCCGGCACCGCCACCTGACCCAACGACACGCTGGGATCGGTTGGGCCCGCTGAAGCTAGCCCGGGCCGTGCTTGCCGAGGCCGGAGAGGTTGCCGGCATGGCGCCGGCGCTGGCCGACACCGCCTGGCGGGCAGTGCGCCGCCGCGGAGGCCCGCTGACCCTGGCTGCACCACACACCCCGCTGAACGTGTCGATCGACAGTGCCCGGTCTTTCGCCGGCTGCACATTCCCGATCGAGCGGCTGCGATTGGTCGCTAAGCGTGCCGACGCCACCGTCAACGACGTCGTGCTGGCCATGTGCGCGGGGGCTTTGCGCAGTTACCTGATCGCCGACGCCGCGCTGCCGGCTGCGCCGCTCACCGCGATGGTGCCGGTCTCGCTGCGCGGCGCCACCGCTGACGATGTGATGCGTGGGGTTCCCGGCAACAAGCTCGGGACGTTGGTGTGCTCGCTGGCCACACACCTGGACGATCCCGGTCAGCGCCTGTCTGCCATACGGGCCGGCATGCGTGAGGGCAAGGCCGCCCTTGCCGGCCGCAGCCGGCGGCAAGTGATCGCGATGAGCGCGCTCGGCGCTGTCCCGCTCGCCTTGCCGATGATGTTGGGGTACGCGCCTGCGCCGCTGCGCCCGCCGAACGTGATGATCTCCAATGTGCCCGGCCCGCCGGGCCCGTTGTACTGGAACGGCGCGCAACTGGACGCGCTGTACCCCTTGTCGATTCCTGTCGACGGGCAGGCCTTGAACATCACCTGCACCAGCACCAATGACCGGATCGCCTTCGGTCTGACCGGCTGCCGCCGTGCTGTCCCCGCAATGAGCGACCTCACCGATCAGCTGGCTCGTGAACTGGACCTGCTCGAAGCGCAATCGGATTCTGATCCCCGGTGACGCTAACCGGATGGCGACGGCCCGCTGCGCCCGGCTTGGACTATGCGGCTTGCGATCGCCGCGGCCGCGCTTGCGGCCGCCGCTAGACCTTCGAGATCACTTTCTCCGCGAACCGCTCCAGGTTCCGGATCTTCTTCTCCAGCGGCTCGGTGTCGGGCCCGCTGATGTAGGGATACCGGAAGCCCACAATTGCGTCGGTGACGCCCTGGTCCTCCAGCCGTTTGATGCCGTCCACCGTGTAGGCGTCCATCGAGATGACGTGGATCTCGAACGGACCCGTCTTACCCGCTTCCTCGCGAAACTTCTTGACCCGGGCGATAAGTCGGTCCAGCTCCTCGGGAGAGCTGCCGCCGCCGTGCATCCAGCCGTCCAGGTGCGCCGCGCGCCGCAACGCGACATCGGCGTGGCCGCCGACCAGGATCGGGATTGGCTGGGTGGGCGCCGGGCTCATCTTCGTCTTGGGAATGTCGTAGAACTCGCCGTGGAACTCGAAGTAGTCGCCGGTGGTCAGACCCTGCACGATCTCGATGCATTCGTCCATCCGCTTGCCGCGCTTTTCGAATGGAATACCCACCAGCTCGTAGTCCTCCGGCCACGGACTGGTCCCGACGCCCAGACCCAACCGGTTGTTGGTCAGCATGGCAAGTGAGCCCGCCTGCTTCGCCGTCAGCGCCGGATGCCGGATCGGCAGCTTGAGGACGAAGAAGTTGAACCGCAGCCGAGAGGTCACTGCGCCCAACGCCGCCGTCAGCACGAAGGCCTCGACGATCTCCTTGCCGTCCAGGAACTCGCGGTTGCCGTCGGGTGTGTACGGATACTTGGAGTCCGATTCGAACGGGTAGGCGATGCTGTCGGCGATCGTCATGCTGTGGTAGCCGGCCTCGTCGGCCGCCTTGGCCAGCGGGATGTAAAACGAAGGGTCGGTGAGTGACTCCGCATAGCTGAACCGCACGTCATGCGCCTTCCGTCGACGGGCAATAACACGAGATTAGAACGTGTTCTAATTCGGCCCGCGCCGGGGTCCGGAAAACTACAGCTGGTTCTCGGGACCGATGATCGCCCAGACCGTCTTGCCGCCCGCCGTGGGAGTGCTGCCCCAGTCCCGCGACAGCGCGGCGACGATCGCCAAGCCGGACACGTCGATGCCCTTCGCCGGCGACGGCAGCCGCACCGCGGGCGTGGTGCTGGCGTCGGAGACCGCGATGGTCGCGGCCGGGCCGTCGCACTCGATCATCATCAGCGGCTCGCTGCCGGTGTGTTCCAGCACGTTCTCGATGAACACGTTGACCACCACCAGGGCGACCGGGATGAGCCCGGGTTGCGACCAGGCGGTGAACCACTCGCGGACCAGCTGGCGCGACTCGCGCAGGCTGGTCAGATGGGAGGGCAGTTGCGCGTGGGCGCGCCGAACCTTGTCCCGGGTGAGTCGGGCGACGGCCTTCAGCGCCGCTTTGTCGGTCGGATACACCGGCATCAAGCGGGCCACCCCGGTGCGTTCGATCGCCGCTCGGCTGGCGCGGTTCCCGCATGCCAGCAACAGCGGAACTTCGGGCCGTGCGTCGGCCTGCCAACGCGCGCCAAAGAAGAGCGACCAGGTCGAATCTTCGGGCACGCGCAGCGAGGTGACGTCGATGACGACAGCGGGCGGCCCGTCCAGGGTCGCCTTCCTGATGCTGTCGAGGAGCGCCGACGAGTTGGCGCTGTCCAGGACACCGTCGACGGTCAGCACGACCACCGACTGTTCCGTCCGCGAGGCGACGGCCAGCGAGCTCGGCGAATTGGCGACAGCGCTCACCAGAGCCATCCTTCCGCGGTTGCGGGACCCCCGGGGCCCATCCTGTCGTCCCGTTCCATCTCCTGCTCCTCGAACTCCTGCTTGGTCCAATTGGCGACGAATGCCGCCTCTCGGCGGCACTTCAAGTTCTAATTTCGGTTAACCGTCCTCGGTGCGAGGCGATTGACACAGTGGGTCCGGCGCGACTGGTGAGGGCTCCGGAAACCGGACGCGAGTCGGGTAGGTGCCTCGACGTTGCCAGCCGAATGCACCGACCCCCGTTACGCCGAACATGTCGTTCTCGTCGTGTCTGGTCCTCCGGTGCGAACGTCACTTACGCGGGTTACCCACTAAGGCCGCGTGGCCAACCTCCAGTGTGGATAAACGCCAGCCTAACCGGAATTTGACTGATGTCGACAGCGAAGAAATCGCGCAGCGCTCAGGCTCGCGACATCAGGTACGGTGGCGCGCCGACTCCGGCGATGGAATGGGTGCCCCATGGTGTCCGTTCGACGATGCGCGCCGGGGCACTGCGCTCGCCGACCGTCAGGGTCGCCG
>NZ_DATJYB010000104.1:0-7290 GCF_035499775.1 Mycobacterium sp.
GCGACAAGCCGCCACTGCCATTTCAGCCGGATGCCACCCGCTCCTGGTCGGTGTGCGCGACGCCGAAGATCCGGCGGAACGAATCCTCGCCATAGGCGGTGGGTTCGGGCTTGCCGGGGGTCAACCGGAATGTCCGTGCCCCATCCGAACGTCGCTCGGCCCGCAGGAACAAGTCAGCGGGATCTTGTCGCGCGTACAGACTGTGGGCGAGGTCGTAGAGGTGGGTCACGAAAAACACTCGCACCCCGCTCTCGACCATCGCCTGCGCGACGCCTCGCGCGATTTCCGATCCCTCGGGCTCATTGGTCGAGGCGAAGGATTCATTGCACAACAGCAACGACGTCGGTCCGATGTACTCGACGATTCCGCTCATCCGGGCAAGCTCTTCGTCGAGCTTGCCGTGCAGCAGGGTGTCGTCCTCGTTCCGCTTGAAATGTGTGAAGACGCCGTCTCGGACGTTGGCACTAAACGCTTCTGCGGTGACGAACATGCCGGCTTGCATCATCGCCTGGGCGGCTCCGACACTGCGCAGGAACGTCGACTTACCGCCCTCGTTGGCGCCGGTGATGACGATCAATGTCTTGCCGTCGGCCTCGACGTCGTTGCCGGTGACCGTCTTGCTGGTGGTCAGACACAGCCCGACGTCGCGCAGATCGCGACATTCAAACCTCGGCGTCCCTATCTCGGTGGGTACCGGAAAGCAGGTCGGCACTTGATGTTTGGTCAGTTCGTCACGCAAATTCACGCACCCGAGGTAGAACCCCAGTTCGGTCCGCAGCCGTTCGAAGAAATTTTGGATATGCTCCGCCACTTGGGTGACGGTGTTGGCGGCGTCGTTGATGGCGTAGCCAGCCAGCTTGGTGAGAGCCTGCGCACCGATCAGGTCGTCGGCGTCGACCACGAACCCTCTTCCGTCGCTGTGGTTTCCGGTCAGCCGCGCCCACCAATCGCGTCGGGGTGGTTGGTGAAGGACGTGGCGTTCGGCCCTGTTGCCGAGTCCGAGTCCGGCGCTGAGCAGCACACCGCGCGGGAGGTGCAGTTCGCGCAGGTACTCGTCAACCTGGGCCAAGTAATCGTCGGACAGCTGCTCGGTCAACGTCGTCAACAACTGCCGAAAAGCGGTCGAGCGGAACCGGTCGGCGTATTCACCGGCCAGGGCACTCAATTGCCTGAGCGTTTCGGTCAGCAGGTCCAGGATCCGTACCGAACGGCGCAGCAGGCCCACCGGATTGCCCGACGTGAGCCCACCTAGGAATACCTTGCGCCGTAGTTCAACCCCGTCGACGGCGGCTGCGAGGTCGTACATCTGTTGCACCACAGCGCGATTGGCCAGGCAGTCGGCCAACACCTGCTGGCGGTAGACGATCACATCGGGATCGGCTACGCCGAGCGGAACCACCTTTCTGGCGGTCTCGAGCAAAAAGGCGTCCCCGGCCGCCATGGCATCGTAGAGCCTGCCCAGTTCCAAATCGTCGTCGATGAAAGCGCTCAGCTGCCAAGGCAGCCGGGGCTTCAGGTCGAAGTCGCGTTCGGGATGTAGCAGCAGGACCTTCATCGGCTGATTCGTTGTCGCAGGACGTCGTAGTTGAGTCCGTACTTTTTGGCTAAGGCGGCGGCATAGGCGTTGCCGTCTGCGGGCCGGCGAGTGAATTTGAATGTCCGCCGGCTGGGATCATCAGCCGCCACCTCGCCGACCATGCTGACGCACGCCTGATCCACACTGGCCAGTTCGTCGAGGAAGGTGACATAGACAGCGATACAGCGCAGTTTGATGATCCGCTCGAAGATTTCGGTGCCGATCAAATGGGAATCGCTGACCGTCGTGGACGAGAAGCTCTCGTTCATGATGATGATGCTCGCGGCGGTGGCGCGGCACAGCACGTCATGGATTCGGACCAGCTCTTCTTCGAGCTTTCCCTGCAGCGTCGACAGAGTCTCCTGCCGCTCGAAGTGGGTGTAGATCCGATCGGGCAGCGTGAACCTGGCACGCTCGGCGGGTATCGGACAGCCTAGCGACGCGAGAAAGGCACATTGGCCGATAGTTCGGGCAAGTGTCGTCTTGCCGCCCTGATTGGGTCCTGTGACGACGAAGATCCTTTCCGGCCCCGTCAGACGAAAGTCATTGCCTACCAACGCGTCGGTCGATTTGATCGCCAGTGCCAGATCGAAGGCGCCGTCGGCGGAGAGGACCCCAGGTTCGCTGGTGACCTCGGGATAGCTGAAGTTCAGGCCCGCCTTGGTGAAGCGGCGGACGAAGGCCAAGTAGTACAAGTAGAAACGGATCTCGTGATCGAATCGGCGGATCGTGGGTTCGATGAAGCGCTGGTTTCGGCGACAGAATCCATCGAGCAGGGCAAAGGCGTCCGGGTAGAGATCGGCGACGCACTCAAGGATCTGGGCTTCGACGTGATCCATGTCCTTGCAATCTTCGAAGGGTACGCGGTAGTCCTTGCCTACCTCGGTCGCGAACCTCCCGAACGTCGCCGCGACTGCGTCACTGTAATCGGTTTGGTCGTCATACTTCTCGACGTGTACCCGCAGGTCCCGGATGTGCACGCGATAGCGAACCTTGCGCAGTTCGCTTTGCACGGCTTCGGTGTCGCCGGACAGCTTCCGGAAGGTGTCGCTTTCGACGTACTGGGCTACATGGTCGGCAAAATCACGTAGCCCACGGGAGGCCAACTCGACGCGAGCGAGCTCGTCGCGCAGCAGTGCCACAGTGTCGCAAAACGTTTGAATCGCATAGATAACCCAGCCTTGCCTCTGCAGCGGATGCCGCAGGTCCTTCGCCTGGTCAAGACGCAGCCGCATCGTTTGCATTCCGTCGACCAGTTTCAGGATCGGTTGACGGATTTCGCCGCATTCGAGATCGCGGAATACCCGGTGGCGGTGCTCGACGGTGGAAACCTCATGCAACGGCACGTAGAAGAACCGATCGACGCGATGTTCGGCATGCCCGGCGTTCACCGCAGCGATGATTTCGTCGAGATGCAGATCGGAAAAGCAATCGGGCGCCTCGTCGAGTTCCGTCGGTGCGCCGCCCTGCGGAAACAGGATGCTGGTAAAGGGCACTGTCCGTTGCTCCCGCCTCGGCAGAAGCCGTCAGCCGGTGCGGCGGTCGCGGCGGGCTTCGTCGCCTACGCGGATGCTACGCCCCGCCACCACCGCAGCGTCCAGCACCCGTCGCGGAAGTGCAGGACGGTGCCGCTCGCCGGTGCAATGTCGATGCGCCAGAACGACTTCGGCGCAGCGTCCAGCGCCGTCAGGATCGCCGCGCGGATCACCGCGGGGTGCGTAACGGCAACTGTCGGTATTACGTTCCGGTTCAACGATGCGAGCCAGCCGCCCACCCGATCGATCAGCTCGACGATCGACTCGCCGTCATGTGGCGCCTGAGCCGGGTCGGTCAGCCACGTCTTCAGGTCGGCGGCTGGGACACTCTGCAGCGTTTCTCCCCGCCACCGTCCGCAATCCAGGTCGGCCAGCATCGGCTCCGTCGTCGCGTGCAGACCCAGCAGGTCCGCGGTCTGCCGCGCTCGCAGCTCCGGCCCAGCGAGTTGCATTGCATCACTTGTGATTTCGATACCTCCCGCTTGCCGACGGCCGGTGTCGTTGAGCGGCTCGTCGGCCGGGAAACGCGCGGCGGCCATCGCATCGGTCATCGCGTGCGACACCAGCGTCAGCCGGAGCACCCCGGTCACGCCGCGATGCTCGATTCCCGTCCGCTCTCGGATCGCTCACCCAGCATTCGCCCGGCGAGCGTCGCGAAGACCACGCCGATGGTCACCCAGAGCAGGAGTTGGGTGGCCAGCGCGACCAACCTGAATTGGTAGAGAACGTCGGCGGGAAATCCCGGATAGATGATCGCGCCGGTGGCGTTGCGAAGCGGTCCGGGCGTCTCGTCCACCGTCGGCAGCAGCGCCAGCACGACGGAGGTCACGACGACGTACGCAGTGGCCGCGGCCAATCCCGCGTTCCAGGGGCCAAGCCGGGCCGCGAGCCGACGGGCCAACCACACCGCCGCGATCATCAGCACCACCGAGGTCAGCACGGCCACCAGATACCACCCGGTGCGGGCTCCGATCGTGTCCGACTGGCCGACCGCCGGCGGATTGGGCGGGTACTTCACGAACGGCACCAGGTAGACCGCGACGAACGCGGCAGCGGCCAGCCGCACCGAAAGCGACCGTGGCGCAATGCCCTTCGCGCGCCCATAGATCACACAGAACAGCACCGCGAAAAGTGCGCCCATGGCGACACCGAAAGCCAGCACCCCGAAGCCCAACCCGGCATTGGATTGCACGCCGCGGCTGAACAACTCGGCGCCGTGCTCGTGGACGCCGGTAGCGTCCTCGGCTTCGGTCCGGCCGTTCTCAAAAGCGATGGCGCGGCCGATTGCGGGCTCGGCGAACAGCCGGGCGAATACGAACGCCAGTACTGCTGCGAGTGCGCCCGCCAGGAGACCGCGTGCGATCAGCCGCTTCTCCACGCTGCTGCGGGGTTCCTTTTCAATGCGCTCAGTGGCAGGGGAATCCGAGCAGGTGCCGGGCGTCGTGCACGAACTCGTGCACGTGCGAGTCGCTGCCGAACAGTGACACCGCACCCTGGTCGATGCCGACGAAGTAGAGCACCAACAGCGCCAGGAAGGCGGTGGCCGCCAACCACAGCGCCGCACTTGCCTCAGAAAGGTCGGTCAGATCGACCGATCCGATCCTGGTGCCGGTTTTCTCAGTACTGGCCACTGTTGACTCCTTTGGGGATATCGCGTCCCGCCTCGGTGTTGGTGACGAGCCTCGGGTCTGACTTTCGACAGTGGCGCGACCGTTCTGGAGTTTCACCAGATTCCGATACCCGTCCAACAACATCCGTCAGTCTAGATGTAGCGAGCGGGCCGACCGAGGTTGGCCGACAAGTCACAAAAGCACCCGACGCGCCAGGGCGGCGTGCGGGTGCTTTTGCGTCTTGTCGCGCTAGTTACCGGCTGTGCGCACCGGCCTTGGCCAGATCCGTCTCGGACGGCGGCTTGCGGGTTCCGGTGAAGGTGAACACCGCGTCCTCGCCGGGCCCTTCGCCGTCCCAGTTGTCCACGTCGACCGTGACGATCTGTCCCGGCCCGACCTCCTCGAAGAGGATCTTCTCGGACAACTGGTCCTCGATCTCGCGCTGAATGGTGCGCCGCAGCGGACGCGCGCCCAGCACCGGGTCGAAGCCACGCTTGGCCAGCAACGACTTGGCCTTGTCGGTCAGCTCCATCGCCATGTCCTTGGTCTTCAACTGCTTGCCGACGCGCTCGATCATCAGGTCGACCATCTGGATGATCTCGTCGCGAGTCAACTGGTGGAAGACGATGATGTCGTCGATGCGGTTGAGGAACTCCGGGCGGAAGTGCTTCTTCAGCTCGTCATTGACCTTCTGCTTCATCCGCTCGTAGTCGTTGTCGCCACCACCCTTGGTGAAGCCCAGGCCGACCGGCTTGGAGATATCGGACGTACCCAGGTTGGACGTGAAGATCAGCACGGTGTTCTTGAAGTCCACCGTGCGGCCCTGCCCGTCGGTCAGCCGACCGTCCTCGAGAACCTGCAACAGGCTGTTGTAGATCTCCTGATGCGCCTTCTCGATCTCGTCGAACAGCACCACGCTGAACGGCTTGCGCCGCACCTTCTCGGTGAGCTGGCCGCCCTCCTCGTAGCCGACATATCCCGGCGGAGCACCGAACAGCCGCGACGCGGTGAACCGGTCGTGGAACTCGCCCATGTCGATCTGGATGAGCGCGTCGTCGTCGCCGAACAGGAAGTTCGCCAGCGCCTTGGACAACTCGGTCTTACCGACACCGGACGGGCCGGCGAAGATGAACGAGCCCGACGGCCGCTTGGGGTCTTTCAACCCGGCGCGGGTACGGCGGATGGCCTTGGAGACTGCCTTGACGGCATCCACCTGGCCGATGATCCGCTTGTGCAGCTCGTCTTCCATCCGCAGCAGACGGGTGGTCTCGGCCTCGGTCAGCTTGAACACCGGGATGCCGGTCCAGTTGCCCAGTACCTCGGCGATCTCGTTGTCGTCCACTTCGGCGACCACATCGAGATCGCCTGAACGCCATTGCTTTTCCCGTTCCGCACGCTGAGCGACCAGCTGCTTCTCCCGGTCGCGCAGGCTGGCGGCCTTCTCGAAGTCCTGCGCGTCGATCGCCGACTCCTTCTCCCGGCGCGCCTCGGCGATCTTCTCATCGAACTCGCGCAGGTCTGGCGGCGCGGTCATGCGGCGGATCCGCATCCGCGCCCCGGCCTCGTCGATCAGGTCGATCGCCTTGTCCGGCAGGAAGCGGTCGTTGATGTACCGGTCGGCCAGAGTGGCCGCGGCCACGATCGCGGAGTCGGTGATCGAAACCCGGTGGTGGGCTTCGTAGCGGTCCCGCAGGCCCTTGAGGATCTCGATGGTGTGCTCCACCGTCGGCTCCCCCACCTGCACCGGCTGGAAGCGGCGCTCCAGGGCGGCGTCCTTCTCGATGTACTTGCGGTACTCGTCGAGCGTGGTGGCGCCGATCGTCTGCAGCTCGCCGCGGGCCAGCTTGGGCTTGAGGATCGACGCGGCGTCGATCGCGCCCTCGGCGGCCCCGGCACCCACCAGGGTGTGCAGCTCGTCGATGAACAGGATGATGTCGCCGCGGGTGTTGATCTCCTTCAGCACCTTCTTCAGGCGTTCCTCGAAGTCACCGCGGTAGCGGCTGCCGGCGACCAGCGATCCCAGGTCCAGCGTGTAGAGCTGCTTGTCCTTGAGCGTCTCGGGAACCTCGCCGTGCACGATGGCCTGCGCCAGGCCTTCGACGACAGCGGTCTTGCCGACGCCGGGCTCGCCGATCAGCACCGGGTTGTTCTTGGTGCGCCGGGACAGCACCTGCATGACCCGCTCGATTTCCTTCTCGCGGCCGATGACCGGGTCGAGCTTGCCTTCCATCGCCGCCGCGGTGAGGTTGCGGCCGAACTGGTCGAGCACCAGCGACGTGGACGGGCTGCCGGACTCGCCGCCTCGCCCTCCGGTGCCGGCCTCCGCGGCCTCCTTGCCCTGGTAGCCACTCAGTAGCTGAATCACTTGCTGGCGAACACGAGTCAGCTCGGCGCCCAGCTTGACCAGCACCTGCGCCGCGACGCCCTCACCCTCGCGGATCAGGCCGAGCAGGATGTGCTCGGTGCCGATGTAGTTGTGGCCCAGCTGCAGTGCTTCGTCGAGCGCCTTCTCGAGGCACGCCGCGGCGCGCGGCGTGAACGGCGGTGCCCCGACCTCGGTCTCACCGAG
>NZ_DATJYB010000105.1:0-3128 GCF_035499775.1 Mycobacterium sp.
ATGCTCGAGCAGGGCAAGGGAGCGATCGTCAACATCTCTTCGGGAGCAAGCCTGGTAGGCATGCCGCAGGCTGCGCCCTATGGTGCTGCCAAGGCAGCGGTGAATAACCTCACCGCCTCGATGGCCGCCGCGTGGACAGGAAAGGGGCTCCGCGTCAATACCATCGCTGTCGGTGCGGTTCGAGCCGCGACGCTCATCGACGACGCGGCACGGTACGGACTCGATCCCGAGGCAATCGGAATGACTAACGCCTCGGGGCGCCTGGGCGAACCTGATGAGATCGGTTATGGCGTGTTGTTCTTCGCGTCTGACGCGTCCAGCTTCTGTTCGGGCCAGACACTGTTCATGCACGGCGGCCCAGGGCCGGCAGGAATTTGAAATGACGCGACTCGCAGTAGTCACCGGGGGTGGATCCGGCCTGGGACAAACGATTTCAGAGTATTTGGCACGCGATGGGCGGCGGGTCGCAGTGCTCGACATCAACGCCGAAGCTGCCGAGAAGGTTTCGTCTGATCTTACGGGCATGGGAGCAACGGCGATCGGGGTGCAGGTTGACGTATCTGATCCCGCTGCCGTATCGAAGGCGTTCGGGATTGTGAGGGATAACCTCGGTCCCATCGACATCCTGGTCACGAGCGCGGCGGTTGCCGGTTTCACCCGCTTCGACGAGATAAAATTCGATGAGTGGAACAGGTACCTGGCGGTCAATCTCACTGGCACATTCCTATGCCTGCAAGCCGCTCTTCCAGACATGGTCGCAGCACAGTGGGGCCGCGTCGTTACGATCTCGTCAGCGGCCGGGCAGACGGGTTCTGTACGACAAGGCCATTACTCCGCATCCAAAGGCGGAGTCATCGCATTGTCGAAAACTGTTGCGTTGGAATACGCTGCCAAAGGCATCACAGTCAATACCGTTCCGCCCTTCACGGTTGATACCCCGATGTTGCGGGAGGCTCAACGCGCCAAAAAGCTCCCACCGAGCGAGATCCTGGCCAGGGCCATCCCGGCGGGGCGATTGGGCACCGGCGAGGACATTGCGGCGATCTGCGCCTTCTTATGCTCAGACTCGGCGAGCTACATCACCGGCCAGGTCATCGGTGTCAACGGTGGCGCAGTGATCTGAGGTCAGCCATCGGCTTCAGGAGGAACCGGCGACAGGTTCTTCCCCCAGGAACGCCCAGCAAGCTAGACATCATGGTGATCGGGTGAGATATGACGATAACATCGTCGTATGGCGATGACTGCGATGACGGGTGAGATGGCGCGGGTGGAGCTGGCTTCGGCTGCGGCGTTGTTTCGTTCTCTGGGTGATCCGACTCGATTGGCTATCGTGCGACGATTGGCAGCGGGGCCGGCGCGGGTGGTCGACCTTGTCGAGGCTGTCGGTTTGGCGCAGTCCACCGTGTCGAAACACCTTGCCTGCCTTCGAGACTGTGGCCTGGTGGCCTCCGATCCGGTGGGGCGCGCCTCCCTGTTCCGGCTGAGTCAACCTGCGCTGGTCGATGTGCTCACCTGCGCCGAGACGGTGTTGGAGGCCACCGGTCAAGCGGTGGCGTTGTGCCCGAACTATGGCATTGACAATGGCGCACCGGAGAGCGCCCGATGACCGCCGCCGACCCCCCGACAAACCACGCTGCAATCGATGACCACATCTGCTGCGAGGCAACCCTGTCCGCACGGTCCAGGCCGCATGCACCCGACGCGCACTGGCACCGCGCAGCCCAGTGGGCGCGGCGGCTGTCCTGGGCCAGCCTGGTCTGGATGCTCACCGAGGGTGTGGTCGGGCTCTGGCAAGGCATGATCGTCGGCTCGATCGCCCTGACCGGGTGGGCGCTGGGCAGCGCGGTCGAGGGCCTGGCCAGCGTGATCGTGATCTGGCGATTCACCGGCTCGCGCATGCTATCCGAGACCGCCGAACGGCGTGCCCAACGCGGGGTTGCGGTGTCGTTTTGGCTTCTGGCCCCCTACATCGCCGCCGAATCCATCCATCACCTGCTAGGCCAGCACCGCGCCGAACCCACCGTGATCGGCATCGTGCTTACAGCTGTCGCGCTGCTCGCCATGCCGATCCTTGGCCGCGCCAAACACAAACTCGGCACACGGCTGGGCTCGACCGCCACCGCTGGCGAAGGCACCCAAAACTACCTATGCGCTGCGCAGGCCGCCGCAGTCCTAACCGGCCTCGCGATCACCGCCAGCTGGCCCGGCGGCTGGTGGCTCGACCCGCTTATCGGACTGGGCATCGCTGCCGCCGCGGTTTGGGAAGGCATCCAATCCTGGCGCGGCGACGACTGTTGCGCCTGCTAACCCCCGCCCCGGGAATATCTGGCCGCCGTTGGGGATTCCCAAGTGGCCGTCTGACAGGGAAAACAAACCGACCGCTGACAGGCGGGGCCAATTCAAGCCGTCACGCCGGGGCCACCTCGATCTGACATTGCGAGGGCGCAATCGTATTAATGGTGATCGGCATCGCCTGCTCCTTTGTTATGACACCAGTTCGCGCAACAAATCAGTGGTTCGCCGCATCGACTTACGTTTGTCTGCACCAACGGGAAACACTGCTGCCCAGATATCGGTGGCACCGGCATCAAGTAGCGATTGCAGCTGGGCACGCACAGATCGTTCGTTTCCGACCACGGCGGCCTCGGCGGGATCGGCCGCACCACCGAGCGCCAGAATGCGTTGATAGTTGGTCATGCCCGAGTACATGCCCGAGGTTGCCGTGGCTGCCGCTCGCGCCTCGGCTTCGTCATCGTGGACGGCCACGGGCAACCCCGCCACGACACGGGGTGCTTGCCGACCGGCCGCTGCTGCGGCGGCGTGTAATTTCGGGACGACGTGGGTGGCGATCGCTCGTGGCGTCGCCATCCACAACACGACTCCATCGCCCAGCTCACCTGCAACGCGGAGTAACCGCGGACCCAGCGCTGCGAGCAAGACCGGCACTGGCTGTTGTGGTTTCGCGCCACGTCCCTGCGTGTGGACCGACCAGTCGTCGCCGTCGAAATCGACATCCTGGCCGCGCAGCAGCGCAGTGAGGATTCGAAGGTATTCCTCGGTGTTTCGTCCAGGGTGCTCATAGGACAGCCCGTACACATCGCGGATGAGCGGCTCATGTGAGGGACCGA
>NZ_DATJYB010000106.1:0-44260 GCF_035499775.1 Mycobacterium sp.
TGGCCGGGACCGTAGAGCCGTTTGATCTCGCCGTCGCACGCGTCCTTGCACAAGGCGAGATAGTCCTCGAGCGGGTTCGGCACGGTCGGCACCGAGCGCGCGTCAGGCAGGGTGGAAGTCATGTAGTGCTGGTGGCGCGGGCAGAACGAGCCTTTCTTCTAGTCCCGGCAGCAGGACTTGTAGTTCCGGTAGCAGGAGTCTGTTCTTTGCGGAGAAGGACGAGCCCGCCTTTATCCTTGACCCGTGTCGCATAGCTGATGCGGACCAGGAGTTTGATCTTGTTTTTCTGTTCGCCGACGACCTGTTCGCCGACGACCTCCAGGCTGGGCGGGATGCTGACCGCAAGGTCCACCGCCTCTTCACCCGGTGACGCTTCTGCCGCGCCTCCGTGCGCGATTCGCCGGCGCCGTCCGAGCAGCCACCCCCAGACGTCGTCTCCAGATATCAGCTTCTCCACCCGGTGCAGCGAGTTGATATTCGCTGCGGGCAACAGCACCGCGGTGCCCGGGCTGGCGGTCCCGCTGATCAATCCGCTGACGTTCTTGAGCCCCTCGGTGTTGGTGAGGAGACACGACGGAGCACGGTAGCCGTGCTTCTCGACAGCCGCCCGGGCTTCGATGAGCGCATCCAGGAGATCCTCGAACTCCGGGGTCGCAGGGATCTTCTTCTCAGTTGCTGCAGCTAGCGCCGGGACTACGGCATTGTCGACTTGCGCCGCGAGTTTGACGGTACCTTCGATCACCTTCGCCAGCACGGCGTCGGGCATCGGCGAGATCGCCTCGGCCAGAGTCACGAAGACCTCGACAGTCTTCGGTTCGAGGTTCACGAACTCCGGGTCGGTCAAGCTGTCGTTGGGTACCTCCGTCCGACTGGGGTCGCCGGTCTCCCAGTGTGGGATGGCTTGCCAGGCAACGCTGGTCTGCTCGAAGGTCTCTTTAACCTTCCGGTTGGCGAGGGCCAACCGCTCTGCACTCAGATACATGGCTGTGACTCCTCAAATGTCGGTCAAATCATGGCAGACAAGATCAACGTGCGCGCCCCCCTTCGCCGTAGTTTTTCCAAACTCGAGTAGTGCACTACTTATGCAGCAGCACTACCTCCTGACCGGGGGACATCTCGCCGCGAGCCACCGCGTCGCAGTGCGCCAGGTGCAGTGGTGCGACGGGGTCGTCGGGCAGCAACTGGCGGCACCGTTCGAAGGCGGCGCGTGCCTGGTCGACGTCGCCGGCGTCGAACAGCGCGAAGGCCTCGTCGAAGGCCGGCTGTGCGGAGCGCTTCGCGGCGCGGACTGGAGCCGAATCCTCGTTGTAGACTTCGTAAATCGTCACCGGGCGGCGCCGGTTGACCACCATGACCCGCTCCATTCGACGCACGTCGAACTGCTCGGTATCAACAAGGCCGGCATAGGTCGCATCGGAGATCAGCAAAGCGGAGCCGTAGCGCTTGTTGGTGCTCTCGATGCGCGCGGCCAGGTTCACCGCATCGCCAATCACGGTGAGTACCATGCGGTTCACCCCACCCACGAGCCCAACCCCGACGGCACCGGTGTTGATGCCGATTCCGGCCCGCAGTTCCTCGGAGCCTGCCGCCATCCGCTCCCGGTTGTGCTCGCGCAAGGAGCGCAGCATGGCAGATCCGGCCCGAACGGCGTCCGGCTCCGATTCGAAGACGCCGACGATCTCGTCGCCGCGTACGTCCTGAATTATGCCGTTGTAGCTGATGATCGGGAGTTCGACTGCCCGCAGAAAGCCCATCGCCAAGTTGCTCGCCTCAGCGACGTTCATGTCCTCGAGCATGGTCGTGTAGCCGCGGATATCGCTGATGAGCACCGTCATCTTCCGTTCGACCCGGTAGCCGCTGCGGACCCGGCGAAGATCGTCGATGTCGAGGATGCGCAGCAGTTCGTTGGGCACGAATCTCGATTGCACGTCCATCAGGGACTGTCGGTGCTCGTCGGCGGCCCGTAGGCGTGCCTCGAGCTGGAAGTTCCACAGCGGCGCGGCGGCCTGGGCGCACAGGAAGGCGACGGCCTCCTCGTGGTCGGCGCCGAAGTTGCGGCCGGACTTGTCCTGCTCGGCGTAGATCACGCCGATTGTCTTGTCCTGCACCCTGATCGGAACGGCCAGGATGGACGGCGCCTGATGCGTTGCGGCGACGACGACCGACGCGCCACCGTCCAGCACGCGACGCACGATATCCCTGTCATAGGCCACTTCTGTCCACGGCCCCTCCACAATGGAAATGCGGCCATGATCCTGGATGGCCCGGACCGACAGACTCTCCGCCTCGCCGGTCAGGAGCAGGACGCGACCGGCTCCCACGGTGTCCGCGACCGAGCCCAGAATGATGTTGGCCAAGCCTTCCTGGTCCGGAGCCCCCGAGAGCGCTCGCAGGAACTGATGTGCGCCGACCGGGTCGATCCCAGCCGAACCCGCCTTCAGGTCGCGTCGGAGTAGCCAGGGGTTTTCCTTCGCCAGCCAGTCCGTGCGCACCGCCACACCCAAATTCAGCCAGCGCTGGTACGCCGACCGGAGCATGTGTTCGCGAAGTGTCGCGCGCCCGGTGTCGGCATAGAGCGCGGCGGCCTCCTCGTGGGCAAACGCACTGATCATCCCGAGCTGGCTTTCCTCGGCGAGTTCGATCGCCCGGTGCAGGTAGCGCTCCGCCTTGGCGTGTTGCTCGCGCGCTCGCGCCCACGCACCCTGGATCAATGCGTGTGGTGCCGCGTAGTTTTCCGGTGCGCCCGCCGCCCACTTGCGATGCAATGCCAGCGTCTGGTGCACGAAGCGGACGGTCGAGCGGTCCCGCGGTGCGCACCGCATCATGCTGAGGGCACCCATCATGTAGATGAGTTGTGAGACGATGCTGCCGGCCATACCGCCGATGTGCTCGATCGTCTCCGGCGTGGCGGCGAATGCCCCGGCGTAGTCGCCGCACCAGAAGTGCAGGCCCTGCTTCCCGGCAGCTGCTGCGCTCAGGGCCACCTCGTCGCCCTGGCGACGGGCCGCCGGCAGCACGTCGCGCTCGTCATATCCGCTCTCGCCGGCCAGGAGCAAGGGGTTCGAGCTGCGGCCCATCAGGTTGAGGCAATACTGATGCGTGCCCCGGCACAGAGTGCTGGGCACGGGCTGGGAACGGATGTAGGGGATGAGGGCGCTGGCGAGGGCGTCGACCTCTGCGACCGGGCGGCCGACCCAGAGTGACTGGGCGAGCAGGACAGCGACCAGGAATCCGGCGTACTCCTGGTCGCCCTGGTTGAGGGCCTCCTCGACGGCGTCACGCAGTTGGCTCAGCCCGTCGCGGAGGGGATGCCGCCAGTGGCGGATGAAGTTGAGGTGCATGAACACCGTCTCCGGCCGGGCCTCCCGGCACTCCGCGCGCTCGGTGAGCAGCATGGCGGCCTCTCCGAAGCGCTGGCTGCCCTCATGATCGCCGAGCATGACGAGCAGCAGCCCGTAACCGGCGAGTACCAGCGGCGACGACGGTGTGTGGCCGTGGGTCAGCGTGAGGTCGAGTTGCTTTCGTACCAACAGGGGAAAGAGGTTGGGGCGCACTTGGTACGACAAGTTGCGCAGTTCGACAAGAATCCGGTGGATCTCGATGACGCGCAGGTCATCGGAGTGCGGCAGGCGCAGCAGCCGCTCGGTGCTCCAGCGGCGCATGGTCAGCCGCATCCGGACGATCGCGTTGCCCATCCGAGGCTTGCCCGCGGCAATCGGCAGCCTTTCACCGAGCTCGTCGAGCGCGAGCAGCCCGATGTCCATCGCCTCCTGGAGACGGCCCTGTGCGACTCGCCCCTTGAGCCGTAGGTAAGCGAGTCGCGCGCGGTCCGCGGGCTCGTGCAGGGTCTCGTCTGCTTCGTCGAGCAGCGCATATAGCGCGGCTACGTCACCCACCACCAGTGCGGCATCCGCGGCGTCGAGTTGCAGCTCCCGGGTCATCGGGAATTGAGTGGACCAACGCTGCTCGCCGAGCAGGTCCAGAGCGTTTCGGCAGTGGTCGAGCGCCAACGGGAACGAGGCCCGCGCCCTGGCCTTCCGCGCCGCCCGCCGCAGCACCTCGACGAACCGGATGCGCTCCGCTTCGTCAGCGAGCCCACGTCCGCCGGTGCCGACATGGCGCGCGGCCTCGAACAACCGGTCGTCTCCCTGCTCGACCAGCCGCCGACCGATCCGCAGGTGTGTCTCGCGCTTGGCGCCGTCAGCCAGGTAGCCCCGCGCCACCTCGGCCACCCGGTCGTGGCTGAAGCGGTACCGGGCGTCGCGACTGATCGCGTTGGCGATCCGCCGGCCGCCGCTGTCGACGGCTTCGAGCAGACGAAGCTCGAGGCACGCCCAGAGCGCCTGGGCCACCACGTCGGGCGGCTGCGCGGCCGCGGCCGTGGCGTCGTCCAGGTCGAACTCGCCACCGATGCACGACAGCGAACTCAGCACCGCCCGGTGGTCGGGACGCAACTGGTCGAGGTAGTGGCCGAGGAACTCCGCGGTGGTTGCCGTGACCTCGATCGACGCGAGGACGCGCAGGTCCCAACTGGGGCGTCCACCCGGGCCGACCGGGATGAGCGCGCCTTCCCGCTGGGCACGGTAAAGCAGCTGACGGACCTGCAGCGGATTGCCACCGGTTCGGTGGTGGAATTCGGCGGCCACGTCGCCCAGCTCCAGGCCCCGGCCGGCCACCGCGGCGAGCAGTTCCTCGACGTCCTCGCGGGCCAGCGGCCCGAGCTCGATGTTGCGCAGGCCCTCGGACGTGAGTCCGGCTGAGCCCGGGTCGAATTCGCCCGCGCGATGCGCACCGAGGACCAATACGTTGCGCAGCGATACCGTCAACAGCTCGGACAAGAACAGCAGCGTGTCTCGATCAGCCCACTGTAGGTCGTCGATCGCCAGCACCACCGGCCGATAGGACGCGGTATCAGACAGCAACCGGATGACGGCATGGTGCAGCCGTCGCCGAGCATCCGCCGCATCGAGGTCCGCCACCTGCGACGTCTCGCCGAGCACGCGCGCCAGGTCGGGCACGAGCTCGCCGAGGAGGCCGGACAGCGACGACGTCTCGGCGACGAGGTCCGCACGCCAACGATCGCGTTCAGCGGGTCCGGTGGCCTCCATGGTGCGGACCAGCGAGCTGAGCGCATCGCCCAACGCCGAGTACGGTGCGGGCGCGCCGTCCCTGGACCTCCCGTAGGCGAACACGCAGTCGCGCCCGGACACCTCGGCCCCGAAGGCCTGAATGAGCGTCGACTTGCCAACTCCCGACACCCCGCTGAGCAGGATGCATCCTCCGCCGGTGCGGCCCGCCGCGTCCACTGCGGCTCGGAGTTCGGTCAGCTGCTGCCGTCGGTCGACCACACGGCCGTCGAAGTCGAGCACCGGAGCGGTCACGGCGCCGAGCACACCACGGTGGGCGCCGTCGGCCGGACGGCGCTGCAAGGGGAGCGCAATGTGGAGCGCATCTGCAAGCCGAGTTCCCCTCTGCCGGAACTGTCGACCCATCGTAGTGACCGTTGGTGGCGCGGGAGGGCAGACGTGCGCGTTCGCCGCAGTTTCTCAGCAACTACGGAGGTTGGCGGCGCTTGACTAGTTACGGCGCGTTTGCGATGTCCAGGTCTGGCCGTCGAAGTACCGCATCAACGTCGCGTCGTTTTGATCCGGATACCAGCCGGGCGCCATACCGGTTTCCGGCCAGGAGCCGGCCGAATCCTGCCCGAACCGCGAAGCCCGCTGCCGTCTTCTGCGCGCCAGGTAAAGCAAGACCACCATGACGCCGACCAGGAGAAGCAGACTCCACCAGCTGAAATTGCCGCCACCGCCGTGGCCGCCATGCCACCCCCTCGCCAGCAGCATCACGTGACCTCCGTGCTTCGAAAGCGGCCTGTCCTCCCGACGGAACCGATAGCCATGATCCTGACGCCGGCGTCGTTTCCCGTCAACAGGCGCGTGAATAGGGACTGTCGGCGTTTGCTGGCCGACGCCTCCGACGGTTGGCCGTCAGTGGATGCGGGCGCTACCGCCGAGGCCGACCTCGAGCACACTGCCGGTGATGACCCCGGGATCGGTGACCAGGTAGACGACTCCGCGGCTGACGTCCTCGGGTTGCAGCCACGGTTGAGGTATCGGGTTGGCCCGCATCATGCGCCGCACCAGGTCGTCGGGAATGTCGTCACCGCCGGTGGGCTGCACCATCGGCGTCTGTGTGGTGGTCGGACAGATGACGTTGACGGTGACGCCCTCTTTGGCGACTTCCAGGGCCACCGACTTGGCCAGCCCGATGATCCCCCATTTGGTGGCGTTGTAGGCGGCCAGATCCGGGATGCCCATCCGACCGCCCATCGAGGAGGTCACCACGATCCGGCCGAAGCGCTGCCGCCGCATCACCGGTATGGCCGCCCGCAGGGTGTGAAACACGCCGCTGAGGTTGGTGTCCACCAACTGCCGCCAAACCTGATCGCTGACCTCCTCCAGCGGTCCGGTGCTGACGATGCCGGCGTTGGCCACGACGACGTCGAGGCTGCCCAGGTCTTTCACCGTCTGCTCGACCGCGGCGCCGACCTGCGCCGGGTCGCGCACGTCGACCGCCAGCGGCAGGCAGCGCCGACCCAGCTCCTCGACGAGCTTGGCGGTCTCCCGTAGGTCGTCCTCGGTACCGAGCGGGTAGGTCAGATCCGTCATCGGTCCGGGCGCGTCGGCCGCGACGATGTCGGCGCCCTCGGCCGCCAATGCCAATGCATGTGCGCGTCCCTGGCCTCGAGCACCTCCGGTGATCAAGGCGACGCGTCCGTCCAACGCACCCATAGCCGGCCACGTTAGTCGAGGGTGTGGGTCAATGGGTTTCGCGGATGAGGTCGGCCGCCTTCTCGCCCACCATGACGGCGGGGGCGTGGGTGTTGCCGTGCGGGATCACCGGAAACACGCTCGCGTCGGCTACCCGAAGACCGTCCACGCCGTACACCCGAAGCTCGGGGTCGACGACGCCGTCCGCCTCCGAGCCGATCCGGGCGGTGCACGACGGGTGATAGGTGTGCTCTACCTCGCGCCGGACCTGCTGCGCGATCTGGGCACGACTGCGGGCGGACTCGCCAGGATGAATCTCGCGACCGGTGAGGCCCCGCAGCGGCGCCGCTCCCGCAACCTCGCGCATCCGCTCGATGGCGTCCACCATGGCGTCCATGTCGGCGCGCTCGGAGAAGTAGTTGTACGTCGTGGCGACTTGGGCTTTCGGGTCGGCGCTGCGCAGCCGCACGGCGCCTTCGCTGAGCGAACCGACCAGAGAGAGCGCAAATGTGTAGGCCGCGTGGTTGTGGGTGCTCTGCCCGTGGTTTTGGAAATAGCCCGGCGCACCGATCAGCTGCATCGACGGTGCGGCGTCGCCGGTGCGGGTGTGGAAGAACGCGCCTGCCTCGGCGATGTTGGAGGTGAGCAACCCCCGGCTGCGGACGAAGTAGTCGAGCATCTGCCGTGGCGACTGGGCGTCGTCAAGGGTCCCACGCGCGGCTGTCTCGAAGTTCATCGTGTAGAGCGGGTGGTCCATCAGGTGCCCACCGACGTGGGGGTTGTCGACGATCGCGGCGATCTGGTGCTCGGCCAGATGCTCGGCCGGCCCGATGCCGGACAGCATCAGCAGTTGCGGTGTGTTCAACGCACCCGCCGACAGAACGACCTCCCGTTCGGCGCGCAAGAACTCGCGGTTACCGTTCCGCTCGACGTCGACACCGACCGCGCGTCCCTTCGAGATCCGGACCCCGAGGACATGCGTGTCGGTTAGAACGGTGAAGTTGGGCCGCCTGCGGGCAGGCGTCACGAAGCCGTCGGCGGTCGTCCAACGGCGGCCACGCCGCTGACTGACTTGGTATAGACCGGCCCCGAGCTGCTCTGCGCCGTTGAAGTCGTCATTGCGCTCGACGCCGGTGGCAACCAACGCGTCGACTATCGAGCGGCTCAGATCGTTCGGCGAACGAGGGTCCTCGATGTGCAGCGGTCCCGAGCCACCGTGGTAGGTGCTCTCGCCGCGCGAGTTGGTCTCCGATCGGCGAAACAGCGGCAACACCTCGTCGTAAGACCATCCGGTGGCCCCGTCCTTGGCCCAGGAGTCGAAGTCGGCCCGGTTGCCGCGGATGTAGATCATCGCGTTCATCGCGCTACAGCCACCCAGCATCTTGGCACGCGGGTGGTACAGCGAGCGGCCCTCCAGAAACGGCTCCGGCTCGGTGTAGAGCTCCCAGTCCAGTGCTGTCTTGAACTGCTTCGGGAACGCCGCCGGCATCTGCACGTTGAGGTGCCTGTGTGAGCCGCCGGCTTCGATGAGCAGGACGCGAACGGAGGCGTCCTCGGACAGTCGGTTGGCGACGACGGCTCCCGCAGAGCCCGCGCCGACCACGATGTAATGGTATGAACTCATCGCTAGTTCCTCTCCGTTTCAGCGTGCCGTAACGGTCGCATCCGGTAGCCGGCGGCGCTTCGTATCGGGGATACAAGACTTCGCCGGGAGTTGGTATCTCCGCGCCATCTCCGCAGCGGATCGGGTTCGCGAGCGCCCGGACCCGTGTGCTCAATCCGTCAGTGCTGCAAGAACTTTCGGTCGATCTCAGATGTTCAGGACGGACTTGCCGTACCACTGGCACAGCAGTAGCGCCATTTCGACGTCGAGCCGATCGTCGTCAATCGGGCGGCCACGTCTGGCAACAGCCCGGCCGACACGGTATCTCACCGTGTTGAAGTGCAGGGTGAGTTCCTCGGCGGCCAGTTTGTAACTGGACCCGCACCGCAGGAACACCCGCAGTGTCTCCCGCAGCCGCGCGTCGTTCTCGTTGTCGCCGGCCAGATCTCCGAGTATGTCGGCAACCCAGTCGCGCGCTTTGCCGATGTCTCCGGTCAACAACGCGGCCATCGACACTCCCGGGTCGCCGGCGGCGAGGACGGTAGGACCGGGCTCGCTACAGGCGAGCGCGACCGAACGCGCCAGCTGCGCCTGGTCATGGGAACGGCGGAAACCGTCGATGCCCGCCGCTGTCGTCCCGATACCGATGTTGGGACAGTCAGAACGCGCCGACGCGAAGGCACGAATCTTCTGCACCGCATCGCTCGGGGGCGATTTATACGGCAACCAGCCCCATCCGGTCATTCGGTTCTCGGCAACGAACAGGGGACTCGCCGCCGCGCCCGCGGCTTGCCCAAGTTCGGCAAGGAAGCGCTGCAAGCGCGGTAGTTCGTCGCCGTCTGCCTGCGCATCGGGATACCAGACGAGTAGTGCAAGGTGGTGCCAGCGAAGCGGGTAGCGAATCGACGCTGTTGCGGCGTCGACGTCGATGACCTTCTTTGCGGCCAGCAGTTCCCGGACTCGAACGGCGCGAATGCTGTTCTGGCCCTCGAGCCAACGCTCCCGCTCCTCCTCGTACGCGGCAATGACCTGTTGCGATATCCGGTCGACGTAGGCAAAGAGAGTGGCGGTGAATTGCTGCAAGACGACAACCCGGGCCGCTGACGGCATATCGGTCATCCCAACGGTGTCGAAAACGTGTTCGCTCACGCGGCTCTGCCCGAGGCGGTAGGAGCGCACCAGCGCGTTCACCGTGACATCTTGTCGTGCCAGCCGCCGGGCGTGTTCCAGCGCGGCGCTTGGCGCCTCGACACTTTCCACCGCAATATGGTGGCGCAGAGCCCTCAGCACGGTGCCGATGTTGCCTTCGGCGCTCGCCCGGAACAGCTCCGCCGTGAGGGCGTCCGCGGCTAGCTGCGGCATGGCGTCCTGGATGTAAAGCATGACGTCCGAAGCCAATTCGGGCAGGCGCTCGCTCATCCGAGTAGCAATCTCGGTGATGCAGCCGGCGCTGTCGAATTCCGGGTCCAAATCGGCATCGGATTTAGCGTCGCGACGAAGTGCCGTCACCCCTTTGACGATATATTCCTTCGCCGCGTCCGGGATACCGATTGGTGGATCACCGGTCCTGGTGCAAGGTGGCCGGCACCAATTGGCACCGACAAATCGTGGCTCGCCGAACATTGACCGTCCGCCGCCCAACACCGAAGATGTGGGCTGGCAGAACAGCAAAAACCAGGAACGGCGTCTTGACGAGGGCGTCAATGTGCGCCGTTTCGATTGGTGACAACAGCCGGAGGCGGCTCCCTATGATCCCTTTGTCGGACGGCATCACGGCCCGCCGATTTCCGGTCGTCAACGTCGCGCTGATCGTCGCCAACTTCGCGGTCTTCCTGTTCTACGAGCTGCCGAACGGGGATGCGGCGGTCAACCAGGGCTCGTTCTACCCGTGCGACGTCAACGGCACCTGCCACCTGGGGCTGCCCTGGGGGGTCGGCTGGATCACGGCCATGTTCATGCACGGCGGCTGGGATCACATCCTGGGCAACATGCTCTTCCTGGCGATCTTCGGCAAGAACGTCGAGGACGCGTTCGGGCGGGTCGGCTATCTGCTTTTCTACTTCGTCGGTGGATTCGCGGCCGACATGCTGCAAACGGCGATGACCCTGCTCTTCGGCACGACATCCGACGCGCAGGTTCCGACGTTGGGCGCCAGCGGGGCGATCGCCGCGGTGCTGGGCGCCTACTTCGTCCTCTATCCGAGGTCGCATGTTCTCACCGTGGTGGGGTGGTTCCCGATCGAAATCCCGGCGTGGGTCTACCTCGGCGGCTGGTTCCTGCTCCAATTCTTCGAGGGCAACGCCTCGCTGATACACCCGTCGGCCAACGGTGGCAGTGGCGTCGCATTCTTCGCCCACGTCGGCGGATTCCTGTTCGGTGTCGCGATCGCGTGGGTCCTCAGCTCGACCGGACGAGTCGCGGCTCAGCAGGAGTGACCCGGGCCGGCACAGGATCTCGTGACAGCCTGTGCGCCGCGCACAACCGCGAGTACCCTGAGCGCTATTCGAGGGAGACCGAATGAGCACCCAGGCGCTCGCGCGGATGGCCGAGGCGTTCAACCGCACTCGCGACAAATTCATTGCGACCACGCTCGCCGAACTCGCCCACGAAGTGCCTGCCCTCGATGACCATTCCACTCGGCGACTGCTGACCGCGAGCGCGACCGAGAATGTGGTGCTTGTTGTCGACGTGCTCTCCAACGGTATCGACCCGAACACCGTCGCGCCGCCGGGCAGCGCGGTGGCTTACGCGCAACGGGCAGCGCAACATGGCATTCCGCTAGCGGCGATCCTGCGCGCGTATCGCTTCGGCCAAATGCGCTTGCTCAACGCATGTTTCGCCGAACTGCCGGCGATGTCGGCGGCGGAGACGGCGGCCACCCTGATCGAAGCGATCAATGTCAGCAACGTACTGCACGACCAATTGACCGAGCAGATCGCGGTTATCTACCAGGAAGAGTCGGCGAGACGCGCCCGCGACGAGGAGGCCGTCCGCCAACAGTGGATCACCCGGTTGCTCAACGAGCCCAACCCGGACGTCGCGCAGGCCGAATCGGCGCTGGGGTACCGGGTTACCGGCAAGCACGTGGCAGTCGAGGCGTGGACCGCTGACGCGCCCGAAGCGCTGAGCCGGCTGCTACCGGTGCTGCGGCGGGCCGTGCCCGCCATCGAGGAGGTGCTGGTCGCCGCCGGCGAACTGCAGCAGCGGGTGTGGCTGCGGGTCCACACGATCGGCGCGATCGACACCGAGCAGCTTGACAAGAAACTGAACCGGACCGGGCTCCGCCTCGCCATCGGCCGCCCCGGTGAGGGTCTGGACGGCTTTCGTGCTGCGGCTCACACCGCGGCCCGGGTCAAGAAGCTCGCCCTGTCGGCGCCGCACTCGCCGAGGGTTGTGAGCTTCGACGACATCGCACCGGTCGCGCTGCTGTCCGATGACCCATCGGCATTGTCGGCGTTCGTCGCCGCGACGCTGGGCGGGCTGGCCAGCACCGATCCACGGTGCCAACTACTGCGCGAAACCATGCGGATCTTTCTCGCCACGAACCGCAGCTACGCCGACACGGCGAATCGAATGGTGTTTCACCGCAACACAATTTATCTACGCGTGCAACAGGCCACCGAGCAGTACGGTCTGCGGCTGGACCAGGACACCCTGGATGTTCAACTGGCCCTGGCGATCTGCCACTGGTACGGGGACGCGGTGCTGCGCGAGGTGACCTGATTCACACCTGATCCTCAGGTGTGCGCAGCGCACAGGAGACGGCGCGAACTCTGGTCGCTGCACCCATGGCTCGAACCTTCCGTGGCCCATACCGTCTTAGGCAACCCAAACTTCGAAAGGCTCCCCTCCATCATGACCAGTGCAATTGCCGTTCCGGCCGCCGGGGAAAAGCGGCCGCTCACCGACAGATTCCGTCTCGACAACAAGGTGGTTGTCATCACCGGGGCGTCCTCCGGTCTCGGCGTGGCGTTCGCCGAGGCATGCGCCGACGCCGGCGCCGACGTTGTGGTGGCCGCCCGGCGCGCCCACTTGCTGCAAGGCACACTCGACAAGGTGACCGAAGCCGGTCGCACTGGACTCGCGGTCACCGCCGACGTGTCCGACGCCGACGATTGCCGAAAGGTGGTCGACGCGGCGGTAGACAGGTTCGGGCGCATCGACGTTCTGATCAACAACGCCGGTATCGAAGATCACGCCCCGGCGTCGCGCCTGCCGCTGGCCGAATTCGAAAACGTTATCGCGGTGAACCTTACGGCGTGCTTCTCGATGGCGCAGGCCGCCGCGACCGCCATGGAGCCGGGCTCGTCGATCGTCAACGTGGCCAGCATCATGGCGCACACCACAATCGACGCACCGACCACGGCGTACACGACGTCGAAAGCCGGTCTCATCGGGCTCACCCGCTCGCTCGCACGACAGTGGTCCGGGCGCAAAGGGATTCGGGTCAACGCACTGCTTCCCGGCTTCTTCCCGTCCGAGATGACCGACGCGATGCCCCACGAGCTCGTCGGGCACCGGCTCGTCATGGGCCGCTTCGGCGATCCGGCTGAACTCGCTGCCGCGATGGTCTTCCTGGCGTCCGATGCCAGCAGCTACATGACCGGCAGCGAGCTGGTCGTCGACGGCGGATTCCTGTTGTCCTGAGCGCCCCGACTCGAGAGTAGAAAGACCATGTCCCCCAACCAGATTGCCGGCAGCGCCGACCGCATCTTCGCCACCGTCGTCAACGGCATCGAGGTGGCCAGGTACGGCGGCCTGAAGACCGAACAGAACCCGGCTCCCCACGACGTCGTCGCGCACGAACCCGTATATCGGCTGCGGCACTACTTCGCCGATTCGGCGCCGTCGCTTCCACCGGTGCTGCTCGTCCCGCCGCTGTCGCAGGTCGCTGAGGTGTGGGACATTTCGCCGGACACCAGCGCGGTCAGGATGCTGCGCGCGCAGGGCCTCGACCCGTGGGTGATCGACTTCGGTGACCCGGGCGTGGAGCCCGGCGGCAACGAGCGCACGTTCAGCGACCACGTCCTGGCGGTGGTGGACGCTGCGCAGCAGATACATCAGACGACCGGCCGTGAGGTGCACCTGGTCGGCTACTCGCAGGGCGGCATCTTCTGCTACACGGCGGCGGCCTATCTGGCCGGCTCGGCTGTGGCAAGCGTGGTGGCGCTGGGCAGCCCGCTGACAACGCTGGACATCGACCGGGTCATCCCGCCGGGGTTGTTCTGGGACCTCGTCGGCATCGAAAGCAGGATCGTCGGCAAGACCGGTCTGCCCAAGTGGTTCGTCCGGCAGATGTTCAACTGGACCAGCCCGCAACGCAACATCCGCAACGACATCGAATTCCTGCTCGCGCTGCACGACCGGGAGTCGCTGCTGCCGCGGGAACCGCAGCGCAAGTTCCTCAAGCGCGGCGCATGGATCAGCTGGTCGGGACCCGCCTTGGTGGAGCTGCTGGAAATCATGGAAGACAACCGCCTCGTCGAGGGCGGCGTGGTGATCGGTGAGCGCACCGTCGGTTTCGCCGACATCACCTGCCCGGTACTGGTCTTCATGGGTGAGGCAGACGTTCTGGCGCCCTCCGCAACGGTGCGGGCCGTCGGTCATGCCGCTCCCAATGCCGAGATCTACGAATGTGTCCTGCCGGTAGGGCATTTCGGGCTTCCGGTCAGCTCCCACGCGAAACGGAAGACCTGGCCCGGAATCGCGGCGTGGGCACGCTGGATCGACGGCGACGGCGAGCTACCCGACTATGTGCACGAACTGACCATCGTCGATGCGCCGGAGAATGCCGCACCCCGCGGCAACGTCGCCAGCCTGACCTACGGCGCCGGCATGGTCGCCGAGGCCGGGCTGAAGCTGCCGGGAGCCGTGACCCGCACCGGTAAAGGCATCGCGGCCAACGTTGTCGGCCTGTCCCGCGAGGCTGCGGCTCAGGCGCCTCGCCTGCTGCGTCTCGAATCGATGACACCGCACACCAAGATCTCCTACGGAGCGTTGTTGGACGACCTGGCGAACTCGCAACCCGAACGGACCACGTTCCTGTTCGCTGATCGGGCATACACGCATGCAGAATCCAAGCGGCGCATAGACAGCGTGGTCCGCGGACTGATATCTGCCGGTGTCCGCAGGGGCGAACGCGTGGGTGTCCTGATGAACACCCGCCCGAGCGCGCTGGTCACCATCGCGGCGCTGAATCGGATTGGCGCGGTGGCGGTCATGCACCGTCCGGGCGAAGACCTCCGCGAAGAGGTGCGGCTGGCGAAAGTCACCAAGATCGTCGCCGATCCCGAGCACGCCGACGTCGCCGTCGCCGCGGCGTTGCCCGTGCTGATCCTTGGTGCCGCCCATGAAGAACGTCAGATCCCAGCTGGCGCAGTCGATTTGGAGCGGGTTGACCCCGACTCGGTGCGGCTGCCGGCCTGGTACCGAGCCAATCCCGGGCGCGCCGACGACATCGCGTTCGTCTTGTTCCGCGGCACCGGCAATCAAACGCGGGCGGACCTGATCACCAATGGGCGGTGGGCGACCTCCGCGTTGGCGGCCTCGTCGGCGTGCTCGCTGAGCCGCGGCGACACGCTCTACTCCAACAGCCCGCTGCACCATCCGAGCGGCCTGCTGCTCTCGACCGCTGCGGCGACCGCGTCGGGCTGCCGCCTGGCCCTGGCCCGCGAGTTCGATCCCGACACCTTCTGGTCGGAGGTGCGCCGGTATCGGGCCACGGTGGTGACCTACACCCGCGACATGCTGGCGCCGCTGGTGGACGCCCCCGAACAGAAGCGGAACAGCCACCCGATCCGCCTCTTTGTCGGCTCGGCGATGTCCACTGACCTGTGGCGGCGACTGAACGCCCGGTTCGGCGATGTAAGCGTGCTGGAGATGTATGCATCCACGCGATCCGACGCGATCCTCGGCAACGTGAGCGGCCGCAAGATCGGGTCGGTGGGAAGGCCGCTACCCGGAACGCCGCGGGTGTGCGTCGTCGCGATGCACGACGGCCAGATCAGCACCGGAGAAGACGGCTACGCGCTGCGCGCAAGTCCAGGCGACGTCGGCCAGCTGCTGGTCGACGCATCCGGGAAAGTGTTCGCCGGCAATGACATTCCGCTACGGGGTGTTTTCCGCCGGGACGATTCCTGGATGGTCACCGGTGACCTGTTCCGCGTCGACAAAGACGGAGACTTCTGGTTCGTCGAGTCGATGCCCGATCCGGCCCGAGACTCCGACAGCGCGAATCGGCACGCGGTGTGATCCGCTATCCGAGGAACGGTGATTGGGGACGCGTTTACGTCCAGGGCCCCGGATAGTGGCCGTCCTGGTCCTGCACCATGATGATTTCCTTGCACTCCCCGCCGGCCGGCGGCTCGCCGCGGCATACCAATGTCCATCCGGATATCCGGCCAAAAGGCCGGGCGGACCAGTTCGTCGCAATCTGATTTGCGGCGGGCAGGGCGATTACCGAAAGTGACCCGCCGGAGTAGGTGACGTACATGCGGTCGCCGAAGAACGCCAGATTGGAAATCGACATATTGGTCGCTTCCTCTCTGTTCTTCAGCAAATCCCATTGTCGGGTGCGCAGGTTCCATACCCCGAAGCCAAACTGTGAATTATCCGAAGCGCGCGCATCGACAAACAATTTTCCGTCCGACAATGTCGCCATCAGTCCGCTGCCCGAAATTCTGTCCGAATCGCCGACTTTGATGACAGATTTGGTGTTCAAATCGTAAAACATCGTCGACGCGGCCGAGGGGTTGCCGGAATCCTGCCGGGTGATCTTCACCAGCTTGTCCGGGCCGTCGACCAACTCGGCGTCGACGCTCTTTATATCGTTGTCCTGGTAAATCGGTTCGCCCGTCGGCAGTCGCAGCTCCGCTCCGGACGTCTTACCGGGTGTCGTATTACGTTGGAATGAAAGAATATCCTGAAATGCATGCGCGGGCTCCGGGTCGCTCCACACCATTGCGAGGTCGGTGTTGGAAAGAACAGCGGTCCGCGGCGGCGACGCGGTGCCGTGCCCGCCGGTGAAGGCGTTCACCCAGGCCACACCGGCTGCCGTCGGGGCGAGCCGCCATTCTTGCGTCGTCGCCAACTTCAGGTCCGGAGTGGGTGGTAGCAATTCCAGTGTCTTCAGCGGCTGGTTCGATTTGAGATCGAACAGATAGGCGGTCGTCTTGGTAACGTCGGGTTCGGGCGCGTGCCCCGGCGTGAGCGTCGTAACCAGATAGACAACCTTCATGTCGTCGACCGTGTTCGACAGCGCACACATGGCGCCGGTTATATTCTCGCCGGCCGGCACCGTAGGGACGGCGGGTGATGCGAATTGTCCTGTCTTGATATCAAATACCTTGGGACGGATATCGTCGAGCACCGTTTTGCTGGATGAGAAGTCTTGGGGGCAGCCGAAGTAGACCGTGCCGCCGTAGGTTTTCCAATCTTTGGCCAGCGGGCTGGTTTCGGGAGCCGGCGGGGCAACCGTGCGGGCGGCGGTTGGCGGACTCGAGGTGGATGTCTTGGCCTCGGGCGGGGGCGCACTCGTCGCCGAACAAGAGGCGACGACTAAACACGCCGGCAGGAATGCGGCGAGTTTTCGTTTGGACATACGCGGCCGTCTATTCACACTAATCAGCGATCCCCCCGCCAAGTCCTGTGCACAACGAGCGTAGAGCCGTTCGATGCGTACTGCGACTCGAGGTGTCGCCACGGGCTGGTGAAAACGGCGTTCGAGCCCAGTACCCACGTCGTGGTAAACCGAAACCCATGACTGGTCTCGCCGAACAAACGCGCTGGATGGACGCCACAGACCAAGCGAAGCTGGTCGCCGAGGGCGAGGTCAAGCCGACCGAGCTGCTGGAGGCGGCGATCGAGCGGATCGAGCGATGGAATCCGTCGCTGAATGCCGTGGTCATCGAGTGGTTCGAACACGCCCGCTCGGTGGCCGCCGATCCCGGGCTGCCCCGCGGACCGTTCCACGGCGTCCCGTTTCTGCTCAAGGACCTCTACACGAGTTTCGCTGGTCAGACCCTGTCGAACGGCAACATCGCGCTGAAAGAGGCAGGCAAGATCGACACGTCCGACACCACGTTGGTGGCCCGGTTCAAAGCGGCCGGGCTGGTCATCGCCGGGCGGACGAACAGCCCCGAGATGGGCAGCCTGCCGACCACGCAGCCGCTGGCCTGGGGACCGACCCGCAACCCGTGGGCGCTGGAGCGCACATCGGGTGGGTCGAGTGGCGGCGCCGCCGCAGCGGTGGCCGTCGGGATGGTTCCGTTCGCCAACGCCTCGGACGGGGGCGGCAGCATCCGTATCCCCGCATCCTGCTGCGGGCTGGTGGGGCTCAAGCCGAGTCAGGGCCGGATCACGGTCGGGCCGAAGCGCGCCGAAGTGGGACTCGGGGTCGAGCTTGGCGTCAGCCGCACGGTCCGCGACACCGCAGCTTTGCTTGACGCGGTCGGCGGTCCCGGGGTTGGCGACTCGGTGATCGCCCCGGCGCCGCAGCGACCGTATGCCGAAGAGGTCGGCGCCGACCCGGGCCGGTTGCGCATCGGGCTGCTCGATGTCCACCCGCGCGGCGGCTTCCTGCACGAGGACTGCGTCTCGGTCGTGCGCGCCGCGGCGTCGGCGCTGGAGGGCCTCGGGCACATCGTCGAGCCGGCGTGGCCGGCGCCTTTGGCAGATGAGACGCTGGCCTACAAGTTCATGGCCCTGTGGGCGACGCAGTTGGCGATGGCGGCGCGCGCGTTCAGCGAGACGCTCGGGCGGGAGGTGACCGCCGACGACATCGAGCCGGTGAACTGGGTGCTCATCGAGCGGGCGCAGCAGGTGAGCGCCGTCGACTACGCCGCGGCGCAGGAGGCGGTGTACACGTTCCGGCGCGCGCTGCAGCAGTGGTGGGCCGACGGCTGGGACCTGCTGCTCACGCCGACGGTCTCCGAACCACCTTTGGCCCTGGCGGAATTCGAGAATGATCCAGCGCACCCGACGGCTCCGATGCGCCGCGGGGGAGAGTTCGCCGCCTTCACACCGCCGTTCAACATGAGCGGGCAGCCGGCGATCAGCCTGCCGTTGCATCGCAACGCCGAGGGGCTGCCGATCGGCATCCAGCTGGCCGCCGGCTATGGCCGCGAGGACATCCTGATAAGGGTTGCCGCCCAACTGGAATCGGCTCATCCGTGGCTGGCTCATCACCCGTCGTTGCCATAGCTCGCGCCACTGAGCCGCCGGAGAGGAGCCGTCGATGCCCGAGGCGAAATCCAGTTCGCCCGGCGGTCGCTACCTGGTCAGTGTCGATCCTTTTGAGGCCGGCCCGTATCGGTGGGTCGAGACGCCCGAACTCCTCGACACGGCCGTCGGGCGCGTGCTGCTGGCGTTGAAAGATCCCTACTGGCACCTGGATTCCGCGGACTGGCAGGGCGAATCCGAGGTGGCCTTGCACCTGCGTCACTATCCCGATGGGCAGACCTGCGTCGTGGCAATCGACTGCGTGCGGCTGACGGCCTGCATCGACGGAACCGATCCGGGTCGGCTGGGGCACCTCGGCGATTCACTGCAGCGGGTCCTCTAGTCAGACGACTTCCACAGTCTGTAGGCGGCGGGCAGGCAGACCGCACAGGGTCGATAGCCCGCCGAGACGGCGGTTTGTTCGTCGGTGAAGAACACCCGGTTGGCGACATAGCCGCCGGCGGCGAGGGCCCGCAGGGCGGCGTGGCAGTCCAGCCGCCAGTACAGCTTGCCCGCGCGGTGTCCGCCCAGCGTGCCTGGCCTGATGCTGGGGTACGGCCGACCGTCGGCGTCAAGCAGTGTGTAGACCCTGGCCGGCGGACTCATGCTGCGTCGTGGAAAACCAGGCCCAGCGTGAACCGAACACCGGACCGAATCGTCGAAACCCCGTGCCGGACCGGGGCCGCGGACCATCCCCGGCGGGAGGGCACCGGACGGTCCCGCGTGGTGAATACCAGCCCGTGCCGGTGCGGGATCGTCATGGCGCTGCCGCGCGATTGGGCGCGTGGGCGCTGCTCGTAGAGCAGGAATTCCCCGCCGGTGTGGTCGACGCCCGGGTCGTTCAAGTTGACGACGACCTGCAATGGAAATACGCACTCGCCGTAGAGGTCTCGGTGCAGGGCGTTCCAGTCGCCGGCGCCATATCTCAGCAGGATTGCCGTCGACTTGCGCTGCCCCGCCGCGTGACACATCCGCAGCCAGTCGTCCAGGCTGTCGGGCCACGGCGATTCGCGGCCCAGCTTGGTCCACCAATCGCGGGCGATCGGCAGCAGCTTGGGGTAGAGCGCCTGTTTGAGAGCCACGACGGCCTCGGGGTACGGCTCGCCGAAGTAGCGGTATTCGCCCGCGCCGAACCGGTACCGGCCCATGTCGACCGTCGCGCGGAAGCGCGCGTCGTCGGAGTAGAGCGCTGCGATCTCAGTCGCTTCGGTCGCGGACAGCAGCGGCCCGGTCAATGCGCAGCCCACGCTGTCCAGACCGTCGCGGACGCTGCTCCAGTCGGTCGCCTGGACCCGGTCGCGCCACGGGTTGGCACTCATGCCGCGGCCTCGAGCGCGAGCAGGATGCGCTTGGCCTCGACACCGCCGAGGTAGCCGCCCATCGCTCCGTCACTGCGAATCACTCGATGGCACGGCACCACAACCGGCAACGGGTTGGCGGCGCACGCGCTGCCGACGGCGCGGACGGCCTTGGGGTTGCCGGCCAGTTTCGCCACCGCGGCGTAGCTGGCGGTGTGCCCGTACCCGATCTCCGGCAGATGCCGCAGCACGACGTTGCGGAACCCGGCAGACAGCCGCCAGTCCAGAACCAAGTCGAAATCCCTTCGGGCGCCGGCGAAATACTCGTCGAGCTCCCGAGCGGCAGCATCGAGGCGGGCGGGTGCGAGCAGGATGCGGGGGCTGACCGTGTCGGCCAGCTTTTGCAGGACGGAGTCGTGCCCCTCGCGGGCGTAGGCGACGCGGACGAGGCCGAGTTCGGTGGCGGCAACCAGCAGCGGCCCGACGGGGCTGTCGACAATTCGGTAGGCAACATCGAGGATGCCGTCGCGCTGCGCCCCGGCCGTGAGGCGGGTCCGCAGCTCGCTCAATTTGTCAGCGGTGCCGCCGGTGATCCGCGCCAGGTCGCGCGCGAGGTCGTCACTCACGGGCCTTCTCCTTTCCCAGGTGTGTCGATACGGCTGCGTCTCAGGGCGGCGATGCCGTCGGCGGCCGAGCGCCGGGCGGCGGCGGTGCTGCAGCCCAGGATCGCGGCGACGTCGGCGTAGGGGAGGTCGGCGAGGTAGTGATAGGCCACCGCTTGCTTTTGTTTGTTCGGTAGCCGATCCAGCGCCTCAGCAAGGTCGTCGTCGCGTTCGTGGTTTGAGGCGCTTGGTGCGTCCGGCACGGTGTCCGTCGGGATGGCGCGTCGTACCCGCGCGCGGGTGATGTCGATGGCCTTTCGGTGCGCGATGGTGACCAGCCAGGCCTCGACGTTGGCATCGGCGGGAAGATCCGGGTACGCCTTCAGCGCGGACAGAAACGTCTCCGACCATGCGTCGTCGGCGTCCACCGGCCCGACGACGGCCCGGCACACCCGCAACACCGTCGGGCCGTGGTTCAAGACCACAGCCTCGAAGGGCTGTTTGACTGCCACGCTCTGCAGACGCTAACCGTGAGCGGCGATCAAAACACCCTGGAATGGGATCCCGTCGGATCGACTGATGTGGTCACGCTCCAGGTCCAGTAGATGCCGCTTGCGCGCCATACCGCCGGCGTAGCCGGTCAGCTTGCCGTTCCGTCCCACCACGCGATGGCACGGGACGACGATCGACAACGGGTTGCGCCCGACGGCCGCACCGACCTGCTGGGCGGTGAATCCGCCGCCGATCTGGGTGGCGAGTTCTCCGTATGTCGTCGTATCGCCATAGGGAATCTGCGCGATCAACCCCCACACCGTCATCTGGAACGAATTGCCATGCGGATTGAGCCGCAGCGTGAATTGCCGGCGCTCGCCGGCCAGATACTCGGTCAGCTGTTGGGTGGTCGCGTCGAATCCGTCGTCGCGCCGGGGACCGAATGCCGCCGGGTCCGGCCGGTACCAGTGATGAGGAAAGTAGATGCCGCGTAGCCCGTCAGCGTCGCGTACCACCGTGAGTTCGCCCAGGTCCGTCGGGACGGCGGAATGCCACGTGCGCGCGGGTGGATGATCTGACATAGCTGAATCCCTTCCTAGTGCTTACATATGGAAGACGCTCAAGAAGGCAGTTATGTGAGCTACCGGTTCCTTATCGCGTCTGCTCGCGCAGCCGGCGGGGCTCGAGCCGAATCACGGCCGGTCCGGGGCGCGCTGAGGCGGGGCTCGGGTCGAGCTGTGCCGACGGCGCCGATGCGGCGCGGCGGAGAGTTCGCTGCCTGTAGCTTGCTGTGTTGGAACGGATTTCGCCAACGATAACCCGATACGCGTTCAGACCAACGCGAGTAATCCTTTCGTTCTGGACCCGACGCGAGTAGTGTCAAAGCATCGGCGGTATCTCGTGCGCCACCTTCGTGGTGTCGTTGCCGATTCGAATCGATGTAATCGCATCAGGCGGCAGCTCGTGAACGGGCGGCGCCGTCGGTGGCTCCGGATCAGCGTCGGTCGGGAAGGGTTGGTCTGTGCGACTTCCTGGCAACCCGCCGCCGTCGAAACTACACGTTAGGTAGTCGGCAATGACAAGTGACGACCCAGCCTTCAAGGGATTCAGCGATTTCGGGATTGACGAGACGCCGGCCGAAGGCCCGGTCTCGCGCCGCCTGCTGCGGCGGCGCGAGGACCACGATAATGCCGCCGCCGCGGGGCCCACCACCACGGCTTCGCGCGCAGCACGGCCTCGAGCGTGGTCGCACACGCTGTGGTCGAACTCGAGACTCAACTGACCGAGCTGAAAAGACAACTGAGACAAGCAGTATGACCATCCCATTGTCGACACAGCTTATCCTGCGACATCCCGTTACCGCAGCCTGCCTGCTGGCACAAGGGATTTCCACCGGCGACGCGAGGCCGCACTGATGGTTACCCGGTTGTCTAAGGCGGATGCGATGCGGATGCTCCTCGAGAATTCGGCAATCCCGGCGCACACTGTCTCGGTGATTGTCATCGAGCCGTCAGATCGGCTCAGCCATCAGCGGATACACCGGATGCTGGGTTCGTCGCTGCCGCAACTGGCGCGCTTCCGAAGCAGGCTGGTAGGCAAGCCGCTAGGAATGGGTCAGCCCTTGTGGGCTCAGATCGACGACTACGACCCGGCGTCCCAAATTCATAGCGCAACCATCGACGCCCCTGGCGGCCCGCGCGAGTTCGACGACTTCATCGCACAGCTGAGCACCAGACCCTACGGTCGCCCCGAAACACTCTGGGAAGCATGGAGCATCGACGGCCTGACGGGCGGTCATTGGGCTGTGGCGGTGAAGATGTCGCCTGCACTGGACGACGGCGGCGTCGGCGCAGTGTCGATGTGGTCGCGGCTTTTGCGGTCCGGTTCACCCGACGACCCGGCCAAAGGTCAACTCACACAGCCGAGCTTGGGTACGCTGCGTCCACGCGAACTCGTCATAGACACGATGACCGAACTTGTCGAGAACTACGTCAGCGGCCTTTGGTTGGCAGTCGCGGCGCTTTCTGATCTGCTGCAGGTCGGGCACCGTCAATGGCGTGGTACGAGCGAACCCGACCCGACGCCCGCAGCCGTGTCGTCGATGAGCGGGCCAGTGCCGCACAATGTGTTCAACGCACCGCTGACCGAGCGGCGGGCAGTGGCCTTCGCCTCGATCTCGCTGGCTGACTTAAGGGCGGTTAGTTACGCATTCGGGGGCACCGTCACCAATGTTCTCCTGGCCTCCTGCACAATGTCGTTGCGCGCCTGGCTACAACGCCACGACAACGTACCCGACCATCCGCTACTGATTCAGATGCCGTTCGCGCTGTCGCGGTCCAATTCGATTACCTTTGGCGATCCGTTGGGCTCTATGGGAATTCGCATCCCGGTGCAGCTCGACGACCCGGTGCAGGTGCTCACCAATCTGCACACCGCGGCTGAATGTCTGAACATCGCGCGTACGCACGACTGTGAAAAGGACTGTCCAAGTTTTGATTTGACACACATCGCGGCTCTGCTTCCACCGGCCGTCGTCCGGGCAGGTATAAGGCTGTACGCCGCATCCGGAATCCGGCAACGGCATCGAGCAAGCTGCCACGGTACCCTATCGTTTGTTTCCGGTCAGCCGGCGCCTGCGTACTGCGGCGGAGCCAAAGTTGTGGGTATGCACACCGTGGCGCCATTGAGAGAAGGCTGCGGGTTGGGTATCACGCTGACTGCGCGCGGCGACGCGATGGATGTGAGCGTGTGCGTGTGCCCCGATAACGTGCCCGCCGTAGGTGAGATCGCAACGGGCATGGCTGAATCCGTCGATATGTTATTGGCGGCCGCGGAAAAATCGCCCCGCGGACAGGGCCGATCAGTCGTCACGCGGATGACGTCACATGTCCCCCGAGGTTCGCGCAGCTGGCATCCGTGACAGCGGTGCATTGGTGATGTTCGGTGGCTGATCAGGCTGATGAACGGGTCGGGGCCACGTCCTTTAGCGGCCCTGTAGCGCGCGCTAGGCGTGCAATAAGCAGTCGGTCGCCGAGTCGTTGTTTGGGGCCGCCGCAGTCATCATGATGTCGTGTGCGCGGTCTGGGTCGGTGTCAGCAGGCACGACTAACAGGACTACCTTGGCGCGGTTGAGTCCGAGTACTTCGACGGTGTTGATCGGCTGTCGGTGGTAGCCGCAGAGCCGGACAACTCTTCCACCGATCGATAGTTTCGCAGGTGCACTCGCCCATTCGTCGAGGTTGTATATCACCCGATCGACATGACCGAGTCGTACCGATAGCACCGCCAGCAGGTCTGGAAGTTCAACCGGAAGGCCATCACTGTGCGGCCACCAGGCGCCGTCGACATATCCGCTAACGGGTGCCTTGGGCTTTAGACGCAACCGCGGCGTGTTCTCGGGCGGTAGGTGCTTGGAACGAACTGCGCTTCGGGCTCGGGTTCGCGTCATGAGACGCTCCTGTCTGCGGCCGCGAAGCGGCCGGATTAGTTAAATCGGCGATGACACGATCTCAAACGGTTGTGTGCGACATACCACCGATGTCGCCGATACTACTCGCACCCGGCAGTTGAGGGAGGAGTCGACCAGGGGTCACACTCGGCCACCGTGTCGTGTGGCTGGCCGGCAGCGTTTCGCCCCACCCGGGACATGTTGCAGCTCAAGTTTTTCCACCACCCGGCTATGTAGTTGTGCTAGACCGGTCCACGATCGTGGTCACCTGGATCGCGCTATCCTCGGCAAATGTGCTACGGGATGTCCAACCGCCATTGGCCGCGATCGCTAAAGCACCAGAAACCCCGAGCCTCGCGAAATAACCCGTATCGCTGGCGAATTCGTGACTGCTCTCCGTGAGATGTCGACGGCAGGCAAACCCCCTGCTGGTCGGTCTCAGCCGTGTTTCTTCTTCGGCACATCGGCACTGGGCGTTGCCTGCTCGGACTTAGCGCGCTTGACGGCGCGCTTTTGTTTGAGCGTCACGCTCTGCTTCTTGCTCAGAGATTGCCGAGGAGATTTATCAGACATCACGGACCCCTTCCGATGGGGCCTGGATGGTCCCGGTCCCCGGAGCGTACGCCTGCTCTGGTTCGGGCGTCCAAACGGATGTGGGCTGCCAGGCGTCTGCCTGTCAGCCCACAAATGACGAAGTAGCTCGCTAAACGGCTGTCACTCCCACGGCCTGAGGGCCCTTGGCCCCTTGACCGACCTCGAACTCAACGCGCTGGTTTTCCTCAAGCGACCGAAAACCGCTCCCGCTGATTTCTGAGTAGTGAACGAACACGTCCTCTGCGCCGCCGTCAGGAGCGATAAAACCGAAGCCTTTCTCGCTGTTGAACCACTTCACAGTTCCCTGTGTCATACTCTTTGCAACTTCTCTCATTTCAGGATGGATATCCGGAAAGACATCCTGCGTCAGGGTAGCACGGTCAAGCGTCGCAGCCCGGCCCGGCTCTGGTGGTGCGATCTATTGCGTGGCACCGCGGATTTCGCGCATTTCGGTCTTGGCGCGCACCGTCGGTACGTACATAGAAGCCGGTTGAGCGCCGAAATGCTTTTGCCATGAAGCCGGAATAACCGCGGTTGTGACCCGCGGGGTGTAGTGTTGACAGAGAACATTTCGTCGCCAACGCTGATCTCGGGTGCGACCACCGCCGTAAAATGGTCGTCTGCGATTGGCTTCGTTTGTCGATCCCCGCACTCGTGTGTCGGGTCAACCCGAAGTGAAGGATCGCCTATGGATCGCCGAGAGTCGTGGTTGGGTTGTCTTGCGCCGGTGCGGGATTCATTCGCCCCAACCTGCTCAGGCTTAATCGGGCGATTGGGTGTTCCTGCGTGTGCCGCAGTTGCACCCGCGACATTGTCAGCACCATGAACGGAAACGTGCGTGGCCGGCGCTTGGCCAGCCCGGTCAGGCTTTCGTTGGCGTTCGAATTGGGGTCGTCCCTTGACGGCGCGTGGTGGCCGCACACCGCGTCGGTAGCGGGAGAGCTTCCCGAGTTGGTCGATGCTCTCTCTGCGCGACTAGGCGAAATCATTGCCATGAGCGTCAACTGGTCACCGTGGGAAGGGTCACCAGATTTCGACGCGCTGAACTGCCGAATTATCAGGGATCCCAGCGCGGTGATCGCCCACCACCGTCTGATGATGGTCACCGGCAGGACCGCCTCCGCGAGCCTGCTCGTGGTACCGTGCAGAACCTCCAACATGCTTGCCGTCATGGTGCTGCGTCAAGCCGCGACTCTTCCTATCATGCCTCGAGAGCGAGACACTCGGGAATTTCGGACCGGCGAGCACATAGTGAGTACCGCGCGTGCTGAGGGCGCGCTGTGCGCACGACGCTTGGGGACCGCTCGTCTCGCGCACGCCGGTGCACCAGATCCGGTCGCCACAGGTTGATGCACCCTTACCGGAGCTCCCCGAACGTCGAGATTGTTGTCGGATAATACATCCGGTTGTTCACATGGTGAGATCGGCCGCAAGACACCGGATAGATCTCGAACCAGGTTTGTTTGGCGGCGCATCGGTCACCATGGCGCGGTGAGGGGATAACCGACACAATGCGTGCCCACTACCCAACCGAGGCCATGATGAAAGGCGAAGAATAAGTGGGGAAATGCAAGACGGGACTCGGCAACGTGGAGCGTTTTCTCAAATCCAACGCACAGCTCGGTACCGCGGGCAGATCGAGGCGGGCATGACACAGATCCTCCGACAGCGAGCCGTATTCCGTTGGCGGCCAGCGACATAACTCATGCAAAAAATCGCGCACAGGTTCGATATCCCTGCGGCACAGTCGATGTGGGATCCAACAGGGGCGGGGAAACCCCGGAGAGTAGCCGTAGTGGTCGAATGCTTGGTAGTCAACCCTGCTCCCGGCTTTCGTCGACGCGATGAAGCGCGAGGTTGCCGCGGAGCTCGACGTCGAGATCACCGCTCCGACAACGCTTGGGTTCCAGATTGCCGTTGCGCCGCATCCGAACACTGAAGTTTCGGGGCGATTGTCGTTCGTGTTGGACGGAAATCTGGTCCAGCCCTTAGAGATCAGCGGTGCGCACTGCACCCGAATCCACAAGTTGGACGTGCCGTTGGGCAACTTGGCCGTCAATTACGCCCCGACCATCGTCGGCCGGACCGATCCGGCGCCGGTGACCGAATACGACCTGTCCATGTATCTGCGCCCCAGCCGCTACGCCGAGGAAGATAAGTTATATGGTTTTGCTACAACGGAATTCGGAAATTACCTCGAACTCGGCAGCTCTGCTGGAGCGGGTGTCCCTGTGGGTTTGCAACCGGCTGGAATACGTACCGGGCTCCAGCGACCCGATTGACGGGGCGGTGGAGACCATGCTTGCCGGTGCCGGGGTATTGCCGTGACTTCGCACACTTGGTGGTAGCACTGCTGCGGGCCGTTTATGTGCCCGCCCGTGTGGTTGCGGTGTACGCGCCGGGTCTGTACCCGATGGACTTCCATGCCGTCGCTGAGGCATTCGTCGAGGGCCAATGGCGAGTGGTCGACGGGACCTTGTTGGCACCACGGCAGTCGTTGATGCGCATCGCCACCGGGCGCGATGCCGCGGACATCGCCTTTCTGGCCAAGCATAAGGGCGCGATCAACCTCAATAAGCTCGAGGTGACGGCGGTCGTTGACGGCGATCTCGCCAGGGACTCGATCGACCAGCTCATGTCGATCGGCTGAATCGTATCAGGGAACAGCGGCTGGTCTTTTGCACCCAAATTCGTAAATTCGCTAGAACTAGTGGAAGGTGGAGGGATGACGTTGCCACGTCGAAATCACGGGAACGCTGGCACTGCTGCCGACGCCCGACCCTCGTTCGGCTAAGTGTGGCGATCCGCGAGCAGCTACGGGCGGCCGTCGACGGCCGGCGCGGGACAGCGGCCGCCGACTCGCTTTGTGAGGCTTGTGTGATGTTGTTCGACGTTGACGCCGCAGCCATTTCGCTGATCTTTGAAGGGGCCGCCAGCGGAACTTTGGGTTCCAGTGGCGGCTCGGCGCGCGTGTACGACGAGCTTCAGTTCACCTTCGGCGAGGGACCCTGCCTGGACTGCGTCGCGATTGGCTCCCCGGTCCTCGTCACTGACCTCGCCAGCTCCAGCGAGATTCGGTGGCCGGCGTACGGCCCCGCGATGCTCGGCCACCAGATCCGAGGCATATTCGCGATTCCGGTCGTGTTGGCCGGAGCATACGTTGGCGCCCTCGACCTTTTCCGCACGCATCCCGGCGGACTGGCGGCCGACCATTTGGCCGGTGCGTTCGTCGCTGCCGAGCTGGCCGGCATCCCCTTACTGGACCTCATCAGCTCCGACTTGCAGGCTGCCGTCAACGACCCGGACAGCGACGCCTGGGTTGAATTCAACGCGCTGAGCCGTGCCGAGGTCAGCCAGGCGACCGGCATGCTCGTCGGTCAACTCGACATCGAGCCCGCCGAGGCGCTAGTGCGGTTGCGTGGCCATGCCTACGCCACCGGCCGCAGCGCGACCGACGTTGCCCGCGACATTCTTGATCGGCGATTGAACCTCGACGCCGACTGATGAATCCGAAAGGAGAGCGCGGTGACCGAAACCCCTCGTGAAACCCGGGTGCTGGACGCGGTCGTATCGCTCGTCGACACCCTGCTCGATGACTTCGACATCGTCGACCTGGTCACCGAACTCACCGAACGTTGCGCCGACTTGCTGGATATCGCAGCGGCGGGGTTGTTGCTCAGCGACCCGCTTGGACAACTCCACCTGCTAGCCGCAACCTCCGGGCAGACCAGGGAACTGGAACTGTTCCAGCTACAAGCCGATGAAGGGCCGTGCGTCGAGTGTTATTCCACCGGCACACCGGTTTCGGTCGCAGAACTGCGCGACTCAGCCTCGCGGTGGCCACGGTTCGTTCCGGCCGCGCTCGAGGCGGGTGTCGCTTCCGTCCATGCGGTACCGATGCGTGCCGCCGGCATTGTGTTGGGCGCCCTGGGTTTCTTCGGGTCAAGACCCGGTGACCTCAGTGAGGCCGATCTACTTGTCGCGCAGGCACTGGCACATGTTGCGTGTGTGGCGATCCTGCAGGAGCGGCCGCCCACGCCCTCGACGGTGGTACCCCGGCTGCGCTCTGCGCTGACCAGCCGCATTGTCGTCGAGCAGGCCAAGGGCTTCCTACGCGCGCGCCTCGATGTGTCGGTGGACGAAGCGTTTTCTTTGCTGCGGAGGTACGCGCGTGCCAATGGCAGTCACCTGACCGATGTTTCGCGGCGCTTGATGGCGGAACCGGCCTCCCGTCCGGCGCTACTGACGGAGATGTCCGGACTGGTTCACGGCTGATGTTGCCGCGCCTGGGCCCGCCGCACGGCCTCTTCGACCAGTCGCTCCGCGACCATATGCAGCTTGACGTTTTCGGCTTGGCTCTTCCGGATGAGGCGGTCGAAGGCCACCTGAGCGCCGACACCGGATCGGCTCCGGATGATGCCGATCGCTTGATCGATCACCGCTCGGCTGTCCAAGGCACGCTGTAGTTGTTCGGTTCGATCTCGGGCTCTGGCGAGTAGTTGCGCGTTGTAGATTGACACCGCGGCAGGTCCGGCGAATTGTGACCCCAACCGCACCGCGCGCTCGCCGAACGAATCGCGGCTATTCGCATACGAGTTGATCGCCCCGATCACCGCGTCACCAACCATCAGCGGCAGCGACAGCGCTGAATGCACGCTCATCCGCGCCACTCTGCCGCCGAAATGCGGCCAGCGCTTGTCGCTCCCAAGTGATCCACTGACGGTGGCTCGCCGCGACTGCATACAAGTGATGCCCGGCCCTTCGCCCAGTTCGTCGTACTGGAAGCGATCGATCTCGTCGACGAACCCCACCGTGGACGCCGACTTCTGGACGCCTGGTCTGCCCTCGGAAGCGTCGATCAACACCACGCCTGCACCATCGACACCGGGAATGGCCTTGACCGCGAACTCGGCTACTTCGCCGAGCAGCTCGCTGACCCCGCGGGCGCCTGCCACTAGGCCGGCCACCCCGCGCAACCCGGCATACAACTCGACTTCGTCCGCTTCCAGTTGCGCGGCGGACGGTTCCGGCTGCTCTGGCGGCTGGCGACCGTTCTGGGCGTCGTAGTCGACCATGGTCAGCTACAAATGTACGCGCCGATCAGCCGACCAGCGCCGAGGCGTGCGAGCGCCGCAGTTTTCCTGACGGCGTCTTCGGGATAAGGCCCGGCTCGAGCACGACGACGTTGCGCGGCCGGACGTCGACCTCGGCGACGACCTCGTGGGCAACCTGGCGTTCGATGCGGCGCACTTGCGCCGAGTCTTCCCAGGCTTCGGATTCAACGGCGACCGCGAACGTCTCCCGGGCGTGGCCGGCGTCCAGTCGCACCGCCGCGGCGCACCCCGGCCGGACCCCGTTAACCCGGTAGGCCGCCCGCTCGATGTCGGTCGGATATATGTTTCGCCCCGCCATGATGATCACGTCCTTCACGCGACCGCACACCACCAGGCTGCCGGTCTCCGTCAGATAGCCCAGATCGCCCGTGTCGTACCAACCGTGCTCGTCTTGTGCGGCGACGAAGCCGCCGGTCGTCGTGTATCCGAGTGTCACGGGTTCGCCACGCACTTGGATAACGCCGACGCCGCGAGCCGGCAGCAGGTCGCCGGTTTGGTCGACGATCCGCGCTTCCAGCCCCTTGAGCACAGGGCCCACTGATGCCAGCCTGCGGGTTCTGCCCTTGGCTGCCGGGACGGCCCGGTGCAGCACGGCGAGTAGATCGGCGTCTACCTCGTCGATCGTCAGGCCGGACCCGCACTCTGTGAACGAAACCGCCACGGTCGTCTCGGCCATCCCGTACGCGGGCACGATCGCTTCTGGACGCAACCCGAACGGCGCTCCGGCCTCACACAGGGCCTCGACGTCGTTGGGCTCGACTTGCTCAGCTCCGGATAGCACCCACCGCAGGGTAGACAGGTCGAACTGGCCGGGCTGAGCTTGCTTGCGCAGGCGTTTGGCGAACAGCGTGTAGGCGAAGTTGGGTGCCGCTGTCATGGTGCCCTTGTACTTGTCGATGAGCTTCGCCCACAGCAGGGTGTCGCGTAAGAAATCCATCGGAGTGACCTTGACCAGCTCGATGCCGAAGTACATGGGCACCGTCAAGTAGCCGGTCATGCCCATGTCGTGGAAGCACGGCAACCAGCTGATGATCACGTCGGATTCCCGGTCGACGTTTGCACTCACGAACATCGCCTCCGCGTTCGCGACGATATTGCGGTGACTGATCCGCACGGCCTTGGGAAATCCCGTTGAGCCCGAAGTCAATTGCAGTAGCGCTATGTCGTCGTCGTCGGTTTCGACCGGGTCGATCGGGGGACTACCGAGTAGCTGTTCGACCGTCAGCACCTTCGTGCCCTGTTGGGAAAGCAGCGGTGCGGCGGCTGTGAATGGATCGGAGACCACCACCGCCTTGGCATCGATCATTTTGATGATGGTCGTGGTTTCCTCGGCCCAGCGCTGTAGGTCGGTGCGTGGCGTGGGCTGGTGCAGCATCGTGAGGCTACTGCCGCGCATCCAGGTGCCCTGCGCGGTCGGGGCGATTTCAACGGGTGCGCCGGCCAGCACGGCAATCGCATCGCCATGCCCGACATCCGCCGCGGCCAGACCACCGGCTACTCGACGGCTCCGCTCGTGCACTTCGCGCCAGCTACGCCGGGCCGGCGCGTCCGGCTCACCGGTGTTCATACCCTTCAGACTGCTGTGGGCATTGTTATACATCGTCTCGGTGAATCGGCTCACGGCAGTGCCTTCGGCCCCGGGGCGACGATGCGGCCGCTGTACATCGGCACGGAGAAGCGGCGCGGCGCGCCGCATAACACTGAGCCGGTCATCATCGAAGGGGCACTCCCGCAGCCTGAAAAGCACAACACCACGTCGGCTTACATCGGCCGGTTGAGGCCTGTCGGCGGGGAAACCAGATCGCCGCCGTGACGTTTCCGGAAGGCTGGAGGATCAACCGCGTTCACCGTACCCTGTCGACTCCCGCATCTGCATCAACTCAACGCGGCGGGCCCTTCTCGGCCGCTGGCGGGTGGTATTTCGCGGTCGGGTTCAGCAACAATCGGCGCCACAATCGGCCTGTTGTTCTCTTCTCTGTGGTCTGAGTATGTACAGTCAGTGGGTTCGAGATGCTCAGCGCCGCCCCTCCACCGGGAGTGTCGGAACATTAGGCCGACACGAAGGGTCCAAGATCTTGCGCGGTGCCTGCCCGTTTACGTGGGGACAGGTGTCAGTCGAGCGCCAGTGGCTCAATCGGTATCGGGTCGCGGAATGCCGCATCAGGACTCGACACCCCGCCGATTCTCTTAAGAATCCATTCGCGGATGCCGCGTCCCTGTGACGGGCGCGTCCCTGCCTCCCGAGTACGAATACGCCGCGTCATCGCGCCTGAAGGCAGAGGGATTTCCGTGAGCAAATTTACCGAGGCCATATTTTCCACTGCGCAGCTAAGCGTCAACGGCATGGTTACGGGCGAGCCGGACGCGCCTGTCCGGCGCAGCTGGGGAGAGGTGCATCGGCGGGCTCGACGAGTCGCTGGTGGTCTGGCAGCGGCAGGTGTCGGACCTGGTGACGCTGTCGCCGTGCTGGCCGGTGACCCGGCCGAGATCGCGCCGACCGCGCAGGGCATCTGGATGCGGGGTGCCAGCCTGACCATGCTGCATCAGCCCACTCCGCGCACCGACCTGCAGCGCTGGTCGGAGGAGACCACCGCCGTCGTCAAGATGATCGACGCGAAGGCCGTGGTCATCTCTGACCCGTTCATGCCGGCGGCGCCCGTGCTGGCCGAATTGGGCATGCGTGTGGCGATCATCGGGCAACTGCTCGACAGCCACCCGATCGACCCGGTCGAGACCCGCGACGACGACCTGGCATTCATGCAGTTGACGTCCGGGTCAACGGGATCTCCCAAGGCGGTTCAAATCACGCACGCAAACTACGTGGCTAACGCCGAGGGGATGTTCACCGGTGCGAAGCTAGACCCGGACACGGACGTGACCGTGAGCTGGCTGCCCTGTTTTCATGACATGGGTATGACCGGCTTCATGATCGTGCCGATGTTCTACGGCCTCGAGCTGGTCAAGGTCACGCCAATGGACTTCCTCCGCGATACGTTGTTGTGGGCCAAGCTGATTGACAAGTACAAGGGCACGATGACCGCCGCGCCCAACTTCGCCTACAAACTGTTGGCCAAACGGTTGCGCAGGCAGGCTGCGCCCGGCCAGTTCGACCTCTCTTCGCTGCGGTGGGCGCTTTCGGGCGCCGAGCCGGTCGAGGCCGCCGACGTCGAGGATCTCTGCGACGCCGGCGCGCGGTTCGGGTTGAGGCCGGAGGCAATGGTGCCCGCCTACGGGATGGCCGAGACGACGCTGGCGGTCTCGTTCACAGAGTGCGGCGCGGGCATGATGATCGACGAAGTCGACGCCGATCTGCTTTCCGCGCTACACCGGGCCGTCCCGGCGACCAGGGGTAATATCCGACGGCTGGCCTGTCTTGGCCGACCGCTAGAAGGCATCGAGGCGCGCATCGTGGACGAAGATGGGAACTTCCTATCGGCCCGCGGCGTCGGCGTCATCCAGCTGCGCGGCAAAGCAGTAACCCAGGGCTACAGGACGGTGGCTGGTTTCGTTTCGGCACAGGACGAGCAGGGGTGGTACGACACTGGCGACCTGGGCTACCTCACCGATAGCGGGAACATCGTGGTGTGTGGCCGGCTCAAAGACGTCATCATCATGGCCGGCCGCAACATTTACCCGAGCGACATTGAACGTGCCGCCGCCCGGGTGTCGGGAGTTCGGCCGGGCGGCGCCGCGGCCGTGCGGTTGGACGCCGGCCTTTCACGCGAGACGTTCGCCGTCGCGGTCGAGTCAAAGGAGTATGAAGATCCCGCCGAAGTGCGCCGCATCGAGCGGGAGGTGGTGCACGAGATCTTCGCCGAGGTCGACGTACGACCCCGCAATGTGGTGGTGCTCGAGCCCGGGATGCTTCCAAAGACACCGTCGGGAAAGTTGCGACGCGCGCACGCTCTGATGCTTGTGAGCTAAATCGGGTCGGGTCGAGCGATCGAGATTGACCACTCTTCGGTGGGCTTTACGGCCGAAGATTTCCACGCGGGCAGGCTCATGTCCCGAAAAGTTGTTTCACCGTTATTCGTGTATGCTGACCACGGATGTTTTTGGTGCATCCATTGAATGAGATAAGTTAAGTTAATGCATAGGGAACTGTGAAATGGTTCAAAGGTGAAAAGGGTTTCGGCTTCATCGCACCTGACGAGGGTGGGAAGGACGTTTTCGTCCATTATTCCGAGGTCCAGGGGAGCGGTTTTCGCACGCTCGAGGAAAGCCAGCGGGTCCAGTTCGACATCGAGCAGGGGCCGAAAGGTCCCCAGGCCGTCAAAGTGACCGCCGTCTGGTTCACCCACACATGACGGTGGGCTGGTGTGGCGAAGGCGCACCAGCCCACGGTGTATTAGCTACCGGAACACAACTCGCCGTCGTGCAGCCCTGGGGCCGTTCGGGTTTCGGCGGCTCGGGCGTCAAGCGCTCGGAATTGGTAGCGCGACGGCTGGTCGTACCCTTGGATTCGGCGACGCCTGTCGCGTCACCTGGGCATCGACTTGGCGCCGCAACTCATCGCCTCAGATTAGGCACCCCTGGATCGACGACCAGTTGATCTTGATATCGATGATTTCGACCGGCCGTCTCAAGCCTCGATGAGCACGGTCAGTTCGTCTGGGACCGTAAGGTACATCACGCCAGACGCTCCATACCCCTAATACCGTTCACGCTGGTGGCACCGGAGTATTCGCCTGGGGCAGGTCCGAGAACGTGGGGTGTTCCACTGCCTCTGTTGAGGTGTCGCCAGAAGAAACAAACTCAGGCTCCTGGGGGTGGGAAAACAAGTTGGAAAAATCCATGGAATATATGTCCTTAGGAGTCTGCAGGGGTCAACCCACCATATTGTGGCAGAGCGGGCAACGGCCGAATCGCACCCCGTGTGTAATGCATTTACGGTTACGCATCATGGCTGAGGGAAACGGTCCATTCATTAGTCTACACCTGGTGGCTACGGGCGCTGGCAGCGGCTGGGGCGCTGCTGACGCGCATAATTCCACAATTCGGATCTCGTGGCACCGGCATGCGCGACCGCGGACGATCCTCAGTTTGACAAACCCGGCACCCGGCCGGAGCCGCAAGGGGCACGTGGTAATCGGTCGACCCGTTGATGCACTTATCGGTGGGTATCGAATTCGATCGGCAGACTCGTCGGCCCGCTCAGGCTCACCATGGGCTTCCACGGGGCGGGTCCGGCGATCCGCGGGTTGCGCATCCGGAGTGCGATGACGTGCAGCGCTTCGGCGATCTCGCGCCTGGCCAAATTGGCGCCCAGGCAGTAGTGGATGCCACCGCCGAAGGTCAATATCGCCGGTGCCGCCGCACGGGCGATGTCCACGCGGTCGGGGTCGTCGTAGACCACCGGATCCCGGTTGGCCGCAGCGGTATTCACCAGGACCATGGTCCCGGCCGGGAATATGTAGCCGTCCAGCTCGGCGTCCTCGGTCACCAGGCGAAGCGTTCCGCACGCGATCGGCGAGTGGCGCATGGTCTCCTCGACCGCCCGCATCACCAATTCGGGCCGCCCCCGGAGCAATTCCCACTGTTCCGGGTGCTCGCAGAGCACCTGCACCGAGGCGGCCACCTGGTTGCGGGTGGTGTCCGTCCCCGCCAGCAGCAGGCCTCCCGCGAGCATGCGCAGCTCGTCGGCATTCAGGCGATCGCCGTCATCCTCGGCGCGAATCAGATCGGACAGCAAGTCTTCGGTCAGGCTGTGCCGGCGCCGGGCGACCATGTCGTCGACGTAGTCGTCGAGCTGCCGCCAAGCGCCCATCACGACGGGCTCGACCTCGCGTAGATCGACAGTGAAGCTGAACGCCTTGAAGATGTCGTCGGCCCACCGCGAAAACTGTTGCCAATCCTCGCGGGGCGCACCGAGCAACGCGCAGATGATCGGGACGGGGTAGGGCCGCGCGAGGTCGGTGACGACGTCACAGCGGCCCGCGTCGGCGATCCGATCCACCAGTTCGTTCATCACGTCGGCCATCGTGTCGTGCAGCCGCAGCGTCGCTCGAGGGGTGAATGCCTTGGACGTCAGACTGCGCAACCGATGGTGCGCGTCCCCCTCGAGGCACAGCAGGCTGTTGACCACCTTGTCCCACAACGGACCCGACGTGATGCCCTGGGTCAGCATGTTCAAACCGGGCGGGATCTGGAACCGGTTATCGCGCAGGACGGAACGGACCAACTGATACGAGAGGACTTCGGGCCCGAATGGTCCCATCGCGATGGGGGCCAGCCGTTGCGCCGCCTGCAGGCGGGGATAGACCTCGGCGGGAGTTTCGGTCTCGGCGTACGTCAGGGTCGGCAGGTCGGCGTCGAAAATGCTTGCGGGAGCGGTACCGATGGTCATGACGGCCTCCTTCGGGTGGAACTACGCCCCGGTACTACTGGCCAGCTGGTCGACCGCGGGTTGCCCTTCCTGACGGCGGGTCAAGACCGGGAACAGGGCCACCGCGGTCATCAGGATCAAGCCCACGATCTGCACGACGATGTATTGGGTGATTCCGCGCTCGAAGACTACGTTTGCGATCACCATCTCCGCGAAGCTGGCTACGTAGGTGAAAATTATTGCCGCGGTGAAGGGTTCGATGCGACGGGTCGGCTTCGCCGCACGCAGCGCGGCCAGAACCAGGCCGTAGATGGTCGCAGCCGTCAACACCACGCCGTAAATGCGGTGGCCACGCCGGAACTGCACGACGCTGTACACCGCGGCCGCGACGAACATGGTCAGCATCAGCAGGCGAACAGATTGGTCTGCCACGGAAGATGTGCGGGATTGTTAACGACGATGAGGTCCAATAGCTCACCTGCCCTGTTGGCCGGACACCTTTCACATAATGTATGGCCAAGGTGGGCCTGTGTCAACGATATGGGGTTGCCGAATAAGGACTTTGACACGGCCGGCAGGTCGGGTTAGCGATGAAATGCACCACCCGGCCGTGCTGGTGTCATACGAATCGTAAAAATCGCATGGTCGTGTCAGCGTCGTGTCAGCGCCGCGATGCGCCGGGCGCGGAGCGCCGATCGAGCACCCACGCCGTGACCAGCGTCAGGACCACGGCGAACATGCCGAGCGCGGTGAAACTGGCGGCGGTGCCTCCGTGGAAGGTGTCGTGATAGGCGGACATGGCCGGCACCGTCGCGGTGTAACGGTCGAGATCCAGTTCGCGACCCAATGCGTCGAAGGCGTGGCGATTGGAAAGAACGAGGCTCATCAGACGTCCCGGGGTGGCCATCTGGTCTACCGGGACGATGGCGCCACCGAACAGAACCTGGGGGAAGCAGAGCATCGGCAGGGCGAGGGCGGCCTGCGCAGCGTTGGACACCGCGGCTGAGGCGAGGAGCCCCAGAGCCAGCGCCGAGGTCGCCTCGACCACAATCGTCATGAACAAAAGCGCGTACACGTCCCAGCCGACGGCGGGCAGTCGTCCGAGCACGCGGAGCACACCGAGCAGCACCGCGCTTACCGCGGCCAATACCGGAAGCAGCGCAGTGATTTTGGATGCCACGTAGGCGCCCACGCTCAGCCCGGCCAGGCGTTCCCGCCGGAAAACAGCCATCTCGCCGACGATCTGAAGCAGACCGTAGGTCAGGCCGAAAAAGAAGCCGGCGAAGGCGATCCAGAACACGATTTGAGCCGGGCCGACGTCGGCTGCGCTGCGTGGATCGAACGCGCCGCGCTTGAACAGTGTGGCCATCATCGCGGTGACCAGTACCGGTGAGCCGAGCAGCACCGCCAGGGTCAGCCGGTTGCGGACGAGGACGTCAACATTGCGCCGGGTGAGCAGCCACCATTGCCGGACTTTGCCCGTGCGTGCGATGTCTGCAAGGGGCGGCTGAGCCGCACCCGGCAGGGCTCTCGTATCGCAACGGCTGGCCCAGATGGCGGCGTGTTCGCCCGCCAGCCGCTCGTACACCTCGTCCAGATCGGCCACGTCGAAGCAGCGCCGAGCCTCGGTCGGCGTACCGGTAAAGGCGTGGTGGCCGTCGCGAGCCAGGAACACCACCCGATCGCACCGGTCAATGGCGGCCGGCTCGTGCGTCGTGAGGACCACGGTGACCCCGCGTTGGCTGAGCCGGCGCAGCAGGCGCATCACGTCCGCGGCGGTCGACGGATCTAGCCCTGAGGTGGGTTCGTCGAGGAAGAAGAGGCGCGGACGGGTCAGTAGCTCCACTGCGATGCTGGCCCGTTTGCGCTGGCCGCCGGACAGGGCACGGACCGGCACGTCAGCCCGGTCGGCCAGGTCGAGATCTTGCATGGTCTCTTCGACGATCCGGTTTGCTTCGGCGGCCGGCGTACCCGCGGGCAGCCGTAGCCGCGCCGCGTAGCGCAACGTCCGGCGCAGTGGCATCTCGAGGTGGATGATGTCGTCCTGGGGCACGAAGCCGATGCGCAGCTCGGGGCTGACTCGGGAACCGCGCGCGACGCCATCGTGGCGAACCTCGCCGGCGGTCGGCGGTTGTAGTCCGGCGAGGACCTCCAGCAACGTGGTCTTGCCGGCGCCGCTGCCGCCGGCGATGGCGACCAACTCGCCCGGTTCGATGGACAGCGATAATTCCTGAAGGATCTGGCGCGTGCCGATGCGCCGGCTCACGTTGACCGCATCGACCCGGGTGCCACGCGTTGGAGCGCCTAAGGATTCGGTTTGTAGTTGCTTGTTCATGTCGCGATCATCGGTCGCCGGGCGCCGTGGTCGCATGAGGCGTTTGCCCCAAGTTGCCGCGTCTGCTCGCGCGGTTAAGGCTCGCGCCCGGCCAGCCCGCGGTCGATCGCGGCGAGCGTCGCCTGCGTGCGGTTGTTGACGCCCAGCTTGGCGTAGACGCGTTCGACGTGGTTGCGCGCCGTCTTTTCGGCAATGACCAGTTCGCCGGCGATCTCGCGGTTGGACCGCCCCTGCGCGACGAGCCTGAGCACGTCGACCTCCCGGGCGGTGAGCCCGCCCGACCACGGCGTGCGTCGCGATGCCCGATGGCCGGCCGCCGCCAAGACGGCGTCCACCGACTCGGGATCGAGGCGTCCGGCGCGTGCCTCGCCGCGCAGTTGGCTGGCGGCACCGTCGGCATCCAGGGCGGGCCGATCCGGGCGTGGTTCGAGCAGTTGGTGATACGCCACCGCCGCGGCCAGCAACCGATCCTGCACACTCAACTCGGCGCCGGCAAGCCCTCGGGGAAACCCGGACCCATCGATCCGCTCCTCGTGCTGTGTCGCCAGCGACGCGACCGACTCCAGGCCGCCGACTCGGCTCAGGATCCGTCCGGTCAGATAGGGGTACATCCTGAGCCGCTCCCATTCCGCGGTGGTGAGCGGTCCCTTCTTTTCCCAGATCTGGTTGGACACCCCCAACCTGCCGAGGCCGTGCACGAGGCCCGCCCGATACAGGCGCGTGACGTCGGTCGACGGCATCCGCAGGTGCCGGGCTGCGCCGGCCGCCAGATCACCGACGTTACGCGAGTAACCCGGCGAGCACGGACACTTCAAGTCGACGAAATCTGCTATAGCCCTGAGCAATTCGTCGATCTCGGCATCGTCGAGAATGCGGTCGCGGTCCGGCGCCTGTGACAATACCGCGGCCCAGACATCGATTTCGAGCAGCCCGTCGACAATCGCAGCGGCGTCACGTTCGAACACGTCGACGACCGCCGGGCTGAATTGGGTGCCACGCCGGGAGCGGACGACATCGACCGCCGCTTGAACACCTCCGGTGCGCAAGTGCACCTCGACGACATCGGCCAGGTGGACAATGTGGATCTCGACCGGAATATCCTCTTCGCGAGCGCCGTTCGGCATTCCCCGGCCGTCCCAGCGTTCGAAGACGTATGCCAGCGCCTCGCCGACCTCTCGGTCCAGGCCCATCCGATCGGAAAGCACACCGGCGGAACTGCAGTGCGAATGGATCAGCTTGGCAACCTGGTTTCGTGCCGTGAGCACAAAAGCAGCCGACCGGATGCCGCGCTCCCAGCTCGGCAATCCGCGACCCACATGACTGACCATCAGACGCAGGAAGGGCAGCCCGGTCATGTCCACCGCGTATGTGTCGGCCCGGTAGGCGATGTCGTCGCCGAAGATCGCCGAAAGTTCATGGGAGTCGGCGTGACAACCGATCCAGCAAAGCAGGTTGGCGTAGTACACCGTGGCCCGGTGTTGGGCGTCGAGGCCCATTCGCTCGGCGACGCGCGTTGCGATCAATGATGACCGAAGCATGTGTTCCATCGGCTGCCCCAGACCGAGGTCGATCGCCAGCGATATCGCCGCCAGCAACTCGGCTCTGCGCAGGCCCTTTGTCGAGCCATGCAGCGTCGCGGTCGGGTGCACGCACTAATTCTGGCCTGAACATGACGCCCGTCGCGCGGCTTTGAGGCGGATGCCTCATGCGCTGAAACGGCGCCGAGGCAACCATTTCCGTATGACTACCGTAAACATGCCACGCGAGACCGTTCCGCGGCACCCGTGGGACAAGCTGCTGACGGACGGCCACGCGCCTTTGGTGAGGGCGCGACGGGTATTTCGCTATCTGCCGTCGGCGCCGCGGTGCAAGGTCTGCAACAACCCGTTTGGCGGACCAGTCGGACGGGCTTTCGCAGCTGCCGGGTTCACTCCGTCGCGTAAGAACCCCAACCTGTGCAGCCGATGTTGTGACGCGCTGCCCCGGGGTGGGGCCGAGGTCGACGTGGCGGTCCTGTTCGCCGATGTTCGCGGTTCCACGGCCTTGGGCCAGCGCGGGGTTGCCGCGGACTTCGCCGCGTTGCTCAACCGGTTCTACATTGCCGCGACCCGGACCCTGCTGCGGCATGACGCGGTGATCGACAAGCTCATCGGCGACGAGATCATGGCGTTCTTTGTCCAAGGGATTAGCGGCCCGCAGTACCGGCGCCGCGCGGTCCTGGCGGGCATGGAATTGCTCGAAGCGGTCGGGTACGGCAGTGACGAGGGACCCTGGCTCGAGTTAGGGGTGGCGGTCAACGCGGGCATCGCGTATGTCGGCAACGTCGGGGGCGCGGTGGTCGACTTCACCGCGCTGGGTGACACGGTCAATGTCTCGGCGCGGATGCAACAGCACGCCGCCGGCGGGGAGCTGCTCGTTGCCTCGGGCGTGGCCGATGAGCTGATGGGAAAGACGCTGCAGCGGCGCCTGAACCTGCGCGGACACCACCAGCCCGTCGACTCCTTCGTGTTGGGCAGGTGAACACGGCGGGTTAACGCCGTGTATCGGGTCGTCGACTTATCGTGCCGGGCGCCACTCCAGCCGTTAACCTGAACACCTGCACGAGAGGAGACGTCGATGGTCCCGGCCGGATCCGATCCCCGGACACCCGCCGCCGCTGTGCGCGCATCGGAACAGGCCGTGGCGCGGGTGACCCAACTGCGCGGCAGCGACCACCCGGAAACCCTGGTCAAACGGGCCCAACTCGCGCGCGACCGTGCGAAAGCCGGCGACTCGCAGAGGGCGATCGAAGACTACGAGAGCCTGCTTTCGGATCTGTCGCGCGTCCTTGGCCGGCAAAGCGAGCAAACCCTCGACATCGGAACCGCTCAGCCCGGCGACTCGGCCAGAGCCGGCGGCGCGATCACCGACTATGAGCGCCGCTTGCAGGTTCTGTTGGAGCACCTGCAAGCCACCTACTCTCCGCTCCTGTAGGCACCAGGTGTCGCGCCACGCCAGGCGGAGACTCAGTTGCTGCGCGGGTCGGCGGCATTAAGCGCCGTCACCACCTGGTCGTAGTCACCGCGCGCCTCCCCAAAGCGCAGGAATTTCACCCGCTCCACCAGAATCTCCTTGGCATCGGGTTGGGTGTCCAGTAGCTGGACAACCTCGTCGACGAACTCGTCGAGTGGCATCGCGAATTCGCTTTCCCGTTGTCCGGGAACAAGATCGGTGGCCACCGAGGGTGGCACCAGCTCCATGAACTTGACCGTGGTGTCGGCCAGTTGCAGGCGCAGCGACTCGGTGAGCATGTGCACGGCCGCCTTCGACGCGTTGTAGCTGGGGGTGACTTTCAGTGGCGCGAAGCCCAGGCCGGAGGAGACGGTGATGACGGTGGCGTCGGGCCGGGCCTGGAGATGTTCGATGAACGCGGCGATAAGGCGAATGGGGCCAAGCACGTTGGTGCTGATCACCGATTCCGCGGACCCGAGGAACGACTCGGGGTGATGCCAGTCCTCGATTTTCATGATGCCGGCCATCGCGACGACGACGTTGAGGTTGGGATGACGCTCGAGCACCTGCGCGGCGGCGGCCCGCACACTTGCCCCGTCGGCGGTGTCGATTTGGATCGTGTCGATATCGGGGTGTTCCGTGGCGATCTGCTCGAGCAGTTCCGTCCGCCGGCCCCCGACGATCACGGTGTTGCCTTTGTCGCGTAGCCGCAGCGCGAGCGCCAGGCCGATCCCGCTGGTCGCGCCGGGAATGAAGACGGTGTTGCCGGTGATGTTCACGTGGATGCTCCTTCCGTGCTGACTTGTGTTGCGGTGGTGAGCAGTTCGGAAAGTCCGATCCGGTGCAGCATCTCTGCCTTCAGGCGGTCCAGGACGGCGAACCCGACGTCGGCTCCGTCCTGGCTGGGGTCGATGTGCACGCGGAACGGGCGGGTGCCGATCGGTGTGTCGACGACCTGCACGACGGCTCGGGCGACAGCGCCCGGATCGGCGTCGGGCGGAACGATGGCGCTCAACGCCTTCTCGACGCGCGACGTGAATCCCGCGTAGGGGCCGGCCTCGTAGGCGTCGGCGACCGACTGGTCGGCCGGTGCGCCGGCGTGCGCGAAGTGATTCGTTCCGGAGGTGAACGCGCCGGGAACGACGATGGAGGTCTCTATTCCCCACAACGTGAGTTCGCGGGAGTAGCTGACGGCCAGTGCGTCCATGGCGGCCTTCGCGGCGAAATACGGGCCGAGGTAGGGCGGTGTTCCGCCGGCGCTGCTGCTGCTTCCGATCCACACCAGCAACCCGCTGCTCACGCAGCTGCGGCAGGACCGCACGGTTTACCCGTTGGGTACCAACGACATTGACGTCGTACAGCTGGGAGAGTTGTTCGGGTGTGAAGGCCTCGGACGGGCCGTAGACCATGTGCCCGGCGTTGTGAATCACGACGTCGATGTGTCCGCTGTCGGACATCAGGCGATCGACCGCGGCGTCGACCGAGGACTGTGATTGCACATCCATTTCGACTGCACGTATCTCGATGCCCTGTGTGGCCGACAGTTCCGCCAGTGCCTGGACCTGAGCGGCGTTGCGCCCCGCGGTATCCCGCATCGACGCATAAACGATGTGTCCGGCGCGCGCGAGGGCCTCGGCGATCAGCCGACCGAACCCGCTGGACGCACCGGTGACTAGAACGACCTTCGCATTGACATCCATGCCTAGAGCCTGCCAACGCTGCAGCGATTTGTCACATGCATATCTATGATGGATACCATGCTTACAGCGCATATTGATCGGGTGGATCTGAACCTGATCGGGCCGCTGGTCGCGCTGCTTGAAGAGCGGCATGTGTCGCGGGCAGCCGACCGCGTCGGTCTCAGCCAGCCCGCGATGAGCCGGGCGCTGCAGCGGTTGCGTCGGGTGCTCGACGATCCGCTGCTGATCCGCGAGCCCGACGGCTACCGGCTCAGCGAGCGTGGCCGGAGCCTGCGCGACCAACTCGCAACCGTTGTCCCGCAACTGGAATCGCTGCTCGCCCCGGATCGGTTCGACCCCGGTGAATCCGATCGTCCCATCGAGCTCGCCGGAACAGATTACGCCGTCACCGCTTTCGGGTCAGCCATCTGCCGGCGCCTACTGGCCGACGCACCCGGAGCCCCGGTGCGTTTCCATAGCTGGCGATACGACCGGGTGGCCGAGCAGATCCGGCGCGGCTCGGCGGACCTGGGCCTGTTCGGCCGTTATGCGGGAGACGATTTGAGCGCGCAGGAGTTGCTGGTCGGGCGGTTCGTCTGCGTCGTGGATGCGGCTCACCCGATGGCGGACGCAACCGCGTTGACTGTTGACCAGTACCTGACCTGCCGCCACCTCGTCGTCGACGTCATGGACGGCGGGCAACCCGATATCGACCACAAGCTGGCGGCGTTGGGCAGGTCCAGGAACGCCGCGGTGACCGTGCCGTATCACGCGGTGGTGCCGCAGCTACT